>QKDP01000231.1 GCA_003252055.1 Desulfobacter postgatei
GGCTCTATTTTATAAGGGTGCTGACCTTCAACTGCCAGTTTCCAATTAGCCATTAAATCTTCTTGGTGGATCTCAACCCATGCTTGTATCAGTTTAAGTTTCTTCTTCGGCATTTCACCTTTTAAGACTTCACCCTCTGGTATTTACCAAACAAGCTCTAAAGGAATCCGCTCACAGGAGAACAAAAGGCTTCAGGGACCTGGATCAAAGTCCGGGAATAAAAGCCCGTCTGTCCGGGACTTTGCCCCGGAAGTCCTGGGCACAGCCGGGGTGTTTGGGGGTGCAGTGACGGTGTGCGCGGTTTCCCGGGACGGGATTTCGTAATTGACAACCATACTTTGATCACTCTGTTGTTCAACCGATACCGGGATACTGAATACAAGTTCTTTTTCCTGGCGCGTCACCACGGGAAACCCATAATGCGTATTTTCATGCTTGATGGGTTTTCCGGCTTCCAGACGCTGACGGACAAATTCGTTATGAAGATATATGCGTTGCTGTATGACAGACGAGAAATGGCCAGGGGAATCATGGCATTTATCGTAAAAATTTTCCAGAAGACTTGGGTCGATTTCATACCCTGCGGAATTTCGCCCGGCAGCCATGGCCGCAAGCATTGTGGTGCCCGTACCCAGAAACGGGTCCAGAACAAGATCCTGTTTCACGGAATACATGTTGATCAGGCGATAGGCCAGTTCAAAGGGGAAGGCTCCGCTGCGGTTACGGTTCGTTTGCTTTCCCATGGCCTGGCGGGTACCTTTAAGATCCATCCAGATGTCTGAAAACCACTGGTTGCGCTCCTCCCAGAACAATGCACTTTGCCGCCGGTTTTTCTTGGCTGCAGGAGAGGTAAATTCGCGTTTCCCCCCCTTTCTTAAGATAAGAATATATTCGTGCTCTAACGTGACATAGGCCCCGGCCGGCAGCATGCCCGATCCCATGAACTTATTGGGCGCATTGGTCTGCTTGCGCCATAATATGCAGGGCAGGGCGGTAAATCCTAATGCCTGGGCGGCAGTTAATATTCTGGCGTGGTTGGGGTAAAGGGCAAAATTATCCCCCAGGGTACGTGTGGCATCTCCGATATTGATACAGGCAAATCCACCGGGTGAAAGCACCCTGAACACCTCTTTCCAGACCCGGTCCAGCACCTTGTGCATGAGTTCAAAGGCAAGGGTTCCGTCCGGTTTTTTAAGGGCCTTTTCTATTCTTCCGTCCTGGTGACAGAAGATCTCATCCCACATATCAATCATGGGATAGGGGGGTGATGTTACCACAAGATTGATACTGCAGTCAGCCACCGCGGCCATGTTTGCGGCATTGAGGATATAGTGTTTATGGGTTGTTTTCATCATTTTAAAATAAAATCAGGCCCAGTTGAAAAGTGCGGGAATCAGGATTTTTAAGCCAAGACCAATTAATATAATTCCGCCCACAATTTCCATCCGGCTGCCGAACGCTGCGCCCACCCGTTTTCCGATGCATATGGCTGCCACGGACATGGCACTGGTAATGATGCCAATAAGCGCTGACGGGTACCAGATATTAACATCCATCACGGCCAGGCTCAGACCGATGGCCAGGGCATCAATACTGGTGGCAACACTGAGCATGACCATGGTCAGGCCTTTGGAGGGATCCCTGTGAAGGGATTCGTCGGTGTCGGCAAACCCCTCCCGGACCATGCGCCCGCCCACAAAGGCCAGAAGACCAAAGGCGATCCAGTGATCCACGGCCCGGACGTATGAAACAAATCCGGTTCCCAGAAGCCATCCGATCACCGGCATCATGAACTGGAACAGACCAAAGTGAAAGGACAGGCGGAATACGGCCCGCCGGTCTTGTGCATACCCCGAGGCCGCTGCAGCCATGGACACGGCCGAGGCATCCATGGCCAGTCCGATGGAGATGACAACAATATCGAACAAATGCATTGTTATTTTATTATCCATTGACGGCAGCAACGGCTGCCGTCATTTCAAGCCATTAAAATATTTTGGTTACTGCAGCCATCTCCACCACAGGCAAAGGCCCTATGGGCTCTCCGGGCAACTGATTGAGAATTTTCTGTGGCATGGACCGGTACAGCAGGCGCGCGGTCAGTGTGTACCCACTTTGGGGCGTGGGATTTAACTCAAATAAATGGGCCGCACTTTTGCCCACAGGAATCCGGGTGTCGGACAAAATTTCCTTGGCTTTGGCGATGTTGATGACAGGGTTGCCTTTGCCGTCCCCAAAAATGGTATTAAATATCACCGTATTTGCCGGCAGCTCATTGTTTTTATCTGGAACACCGGTCTGGAATACCACATTTCCATCGTTGTCCGCCAAGGTGAGTTCAATCCATACCTGGCGCATATCCGTCAATCCTGTGGGCAGGCTGTGGCCGGCGCCCGTATTTGAGACAACCACCCGGACGGTGTGCTCTTTTTCCATCTCCAGGGAAATTTCAGCCGCATGCCTCAGGCGCGCCACAGCCATGTCGGATTTCTCTTGGTCGGAAAACATCTGGGGCAAGCCGGAATTGGCGCCCACAAAATAGTGGGTAAAGATATGGGGACGCTGTTTTGCGTCCGGTGTGGCACTGCCCGGATTTTCGGGCCGTGGTGTGGAACCTGTGGCAGGCACGCCCGGCCGCTGGTACATATGACACCCCTGGCAGGAGACATGCTTTTCAGGATCAGGGCTGTTGTACGGGCCCTTTTCCCATTCCGTGTATGTGGTTTCAAGGTCGGTGCCGAAGGCCACATGTTTAACATTATGGCAGGTACCGCAAATTTTTGAATCGGTATGCAGTTTTGAAAATGCGGCATCGTGAAACTCAGGTTCAGCATCGTCAAAGGGACCATACTTGATACCGGGATCATCCTCGCCCTGGCCGGGGGACAACATAAACCCGTTATTGTACATTTGGGAGAGATTCACAGCCGTGTGGCAATAGTCGCATTGGATACCCTGGGCAGGAATATCCTGAACTTTTGAAAACTCATCAGACACTTTTTTGGGAAAACCGGTAACATATCCCACCGGGGTATGGCACTTCACGCAGGACTCGGCCTCCGCAATATGTCCGGCATCGGTCAGGCCCTGGAGGTAAAATTTTGCAACCCGGGTATAAACCGGGTCTTTATGGGAAAGGTGGTGCATGGAACCCTGCCACTGGGCCATAATCTCATCGTGGCACCCCCCGCAGGTCTCGGGATCAATGAATTGTTCAAGGTTAAAGGCCTGTTCCTTTGACGGGGCTTCAACTGACGGGGCCTCAATTGAAGGGGCTTCAACGGCGGGTATTAGCCATGCCAGTGCAATACACAGGACAATAAGCCCGCAGACGGTGCCTGCAACCTGTAGTTTCACTTTGTTGTTCATGATTGAGCACTCCTTTTTTAAAAGTTTTTTAAAACGTTTCAGCCCCCCGGGCTGGTCATTTTTTCGGGGCTCAGGACTTGCAAGGGCCGCAGCCCTTCTGGCTTGCCTTTTCAGTCCCCTTTGCAATCCACTCAAAAAAGCGGACAATGAAATTTTTTTTATTATCCTTTTTTATGCCTGGGACGTCACGGTTTTTCATGGGATTACCCTGCTATAAAATGGGCGCCAAAGGCGCTTCGCCCTCTTGTTTCCAGTTTCTTGTCATTAACGCTTAGTTTAATGACTTTGTACATGATATATGAGTAGAAGATGCCCGTCTCCAATATCCTGGCTGGACTCAAACGTCAGGCCAAGGTCAAGGTAAAGGGGCGGGGCAAATATGGACAACCCTGAACCAAACAGGCGGGGCACCAAGGTCAGGTGCACCTGGGTGATCAGATTGTCACGGGCAAACGATGTGTTAACTTCGGCGCCGCCAATCAGGGCCGCACTGGTATACCCCTTAAGCTCAAGATCTTCGAGAATTTTAGCCGGGGAGAGATCCGTAAATATCAGGTTGTCCTGATCGCTTTGCCTGGATTTATCCCGGGTCATAACAATATTAAGGCGGTCCGGCAGGGGTTTTCCAATGGTGTCATAGGTTTTTGATCCCATGATCATAACACCTGCCTTTTTGGTCAGTTGCACAAAATATTTTTTATCGGGTTTGCCGGTCCAGTCCACCGCCTGGCCGGAATCCCGGGCAATCTTACCGTCCACGGTTGAGGCCATCAGCAAAATGACTTCCATATAAATTCCCCTGTCCAGATGGAAACAGGACAGACAGACACCCTTATAGATCCAGTAGCCCTGTCTGCCCTGTTTGACGTTAAAAACAGATTAATTAATACTGCCTTACGCCTCAGTTGCTGTCACAAAAACAAGAAATTGCTAAATATTTTTTTCTTGTATCCTAATCTATAGTCTATAGTTTCCAGTATCGGGCTTATACCAGGCCTTCAAAAAAATCATTGCCCTTGTCATCAACAATGATAAACGCAGGGAAATTTTCCACCGTGATCATCCACACGGCTTCCATGCCCAGCTCTTCATATTCAACCAGCTCGACCTTTTTAATAAAGTCCTTGCCCAGACGTGCGGCCGGTCCACCAGGGGAACCCAAGTAAAAACCACCGTAGGTCTTGCAGGCATCGGTAACCACCTGGGACCGGTTGCCCTTGGCCAGCATGATCATGGACCCCCCTTCTTTCTGGAAAATAGGTACATAGGGATCCATGCGGCCGGCTGTGGTGGGCCCGAATGATCCTGAGGCTTCGCCTTCGGGCGTTTTTGCAGGCCCTGCATAGTAGATGATGTGATTTTTAATGTAATCGGGCAGTCCTTGGCCCGCTTCAAGCCGTTCCATGAACTTGGCATGGGCAATGTCTCTGGCCACAATGATTTTTCCGCTCAATGAGAGCCGGGTGGATACCGGATATTTGGTCAGTTCTGCGCGAATTTCATCCATGGGACGGTTCAGGTCAATCTCAACAGCGGGCGTCATTTCAGGTTCGCTGGCCGGCAGGTATTCTGCCGGGTTTTCAACCAGCTGTTCCAGGAAAATACCGTCCCGGTTGATTTTGCCCTTGATCTGACGGTCAGCAGAGCAGGAGACCCCAATGCCGATGGGGCAGGATGCGCCGTGGCGGGGAAGCCTTACAATCCGGATATCCAGGGCAAAGTATTTGCCGCCGAACTGCGCTCCAAGACCTAAATCCCTGGACCGGTCCAGAACTTTTTGCTCAAGCTCAATGTCCCTGAACGCATGGCCGGTTTCGCTGCCCGTGGTGGGCAGGTTATCCAGATATTTGGCCGATGCCAGTTTCACCGCCTTGAGATTGAGTTCCGCAGAGGTGCCGCCAATAACAAATGCGATGTGATAGGGGGGACAGGCTGCTGTGCCTAAGTGCTTCATTTCCTTGAGCATGAAGTTAATCAGGCCCTCTTCGGTATTGAGCACGGCCTTGGTCATCTGGAACAGGGCTGTTTTATTGGCAGAGCCGCCGCCTTTTGCCATGAACAGGAAGTTGTATGCATCGCCCTGAACCGCAGCGATTTCCACCTGGGCGGGCATGTTGTTTTTGGTATTCACTTCCTTGTACATGGTGAGCGGCGCATTCTGGGAATACCGCAAATTGTTTTGTGTATAGGCTTCAAAGGCGCCTTTGGACAATTCGCACTCATCATCGGACCAGGTCCAGATCTGCTGGCCCTTTTTGCCCATAATGATGGCGGTGCCGGTGTCCTGGCACATGGGATAGACTTTTTCAGCCGAAATTACAGCGTTTTTCAAAAGTTCCAGGGCTACATAACGGTCGTTGTCAGAACTTTCAGGGTCATCAATCACGGCCCGCACCTGGGCCAGATGTTCGGCCCGGTAAAGATGGGCCACATCCTTAAATGCGGCATTGGCCAGCAGAGTCAATGCAACGGGCTCCACCATGACCACATCCTTACCCTCAAATTCCCGGACCCGGACATGATCCTTGGTCAACAGGCGGTATTGCGTTGCATCCTTTTTCAACGGAAACATGGGTTCATAGTTAAATTCCATTCGTTTTTCCCTCTTTGTAGTTTTTCCCTCTTTTAGAAGATCTGACAAGCGACAGGGGTTCGTATTAAATCCCTGCTGCCTGCCGCCATTATTTGAAATATTTAATATAAAAGTCCGGACCAATTGTCCAATTTTCTTTTATATTTTTTTGCATCCCTATGTTATCATGGCCATCCTGCGTCTTGGAGCCTGTTCGGTAATTGATGAATCGGCTGCAATCCAACGAAAATGGCCCCAATTTCGCCCAATTTTATGTCAATAGTCCGGTTGTTAACAGAAAATCTGTTAAAATTGGTTCTCATTGTCATGAGATTTCGCTATAAATCCAAACCACGGGTTTTGTCAAATATTTAGGGAAAAAATCATGAACCCCTCACAACCATTTTCTGATTTGAAAGCCATATACCAGGCAGCAGTCAAACGGGTAGACCCGTACGCCATGGTACAGTCAAGGGTGAGCCTGGCCGGCAACACCCTTAATATCCGGCTTGACAACCAAGAGTTGCGCCTGTCTTTGGACAGATTTGAAAAAATATATGTGCTTGGCGCAGGCAAGGCCACAGCACCCATGGCAAGGGCAATGGAAGAGATCCTTGGGCCCAAACTGTCCGGGGGGCTCATTTCAGTCAAAAAAGGGCACACAGACACCTTAAATAAAATTGAAATCATTGAAGCAGGCCACCCGGTCCCGGACGAGAACAGCGTATCTGCAGCGCAGCAGATCATTAATATTGCAGCAAAAGGGAATGAAGCGACCCTGTTCATCAATCTGATTTCCGGGGGCGGTTCCGCCCTTCTGGCCTGTCCGGGAGCATACCGGGGGGCATCCATCACCCTTGCAGATAAACAGAAAACCACTGAACTTCTGCTGGCCTGCGGGGCCGGCATCAACGAAATGAATAGGGTGCGAAAACAGCTGTCCGGCATCAAGGGCGGAAAATTGGCCCGGCACATGTACCCGGCCACATCCGTGAACCTGATCCTCTCCGATGTGGTGGGAGATGACCTTGGCGCCATTGCCTCCGGTCCCACAGCACCGGATTTCACCAGCGTTGCCCAGGCCCTTGGCATTGTAAAAAAATACGGACTGTTCTCCAGACTGCCGCCAGGGGTGGCAAACATGCTTGAATCCGGTGCGTTGCAAAAGACAGACAAAGACCAAGTCAGTGATGATAAGATTTTTTCAAAGGTTCACAACATTCTTTTGGGCAATAATCTGTCTGCCCTGAATGCAGCCCGGCAAAAGGCGGAAAGCCTTGGGTACAACACCCTGGTGCTAAGTTCCCGGATCACCGGCGAAGCCCGGGAAATTGCCCGGGTTTTTTCCGGCATGGCCCAGGATATCGCCCTTGGCAGCCTGCCCCCCCAACGGCCGGCCTGCGTGCTTGCCGGTGGAGAAACCACGGTGACCATTCAGGGGAACGGTAAAGGCGGCCGGAACCAGGAAATGGCCCTGTCCTTTCTTCAGGCGCTTGAAACCAGTCCTGCCGGAATTGAAAACATATTTTTTCTTTCAGGTGCCACGGACGGCAATGACGGCCCCACGGATGCGGCCGGGGCATTTGCATCCCAGACCGTTCTGGAAGCAGGAAAACAGGCAGGGCTGGATATCAGTGAACACCTGGGGAGAAACGATTCATACACCTACTTTGATGCGGCCGGCCATCTGTTCAAACCCGGGCCCACCAACACCAATGTGTGTGATCTTCAGATCCTTATTATAAAATAAACTTGTTATCATAAAGCTGATTTTGACACTACCATATCATTTTTATTAACACCCAGCAAATTTGCTATTGGGTAACATTTTGCAATTAAGAGAAAGAATTTATTCGGATGGCAACTTTCCATAAGACCTTCAAAATTCCCCTGCCCTTTGGATATGATAAGATCAGCATTATTATATTCTTCTGCAAATTCGTCTGAACAAAATTCAATGAGTGTTGAAGGGGCATCAAAACCATTGGAAATAACCCTGCAAACTTTATCAATGCCTACTTGATT
>QKDP01000172.1 GCA_003252055.1 Desulfobacter postgatei
GGCATATCGTTGGGTATGACACAGTGAAGCAAAAGGGTATGATTGAAGGGGAGGTTAAAATCGGTGGGCGGATTTGTTACCCGGTTGCCAGTGTGATTGATTTTATTGTTAGTCGAATGGCTGGGTAGGCGGTAATAGAACATTAACCACTCACACAATGCCGCATGAGTTTTGCGGCATTTTTTATTGCCATTTACAAAATCCAAAATAAAAGCTAAAATTCCTCCAGTTTAAAAAGCATTAATTATTAAGAATACTGATTTTAATTTGTTGGTACTTTTGTTGGTATTTTTTTAAGACTTAAAAATTAATACACTAAAAATATTTTAAATTCTCCCGGCTTTCGATTCCTGCCGGGGGCACCATTATTTCAGCACACCTGGGATACAATGCCGGATATTTTAAAAAAACCTGAGTTGCTTGCACCGGCCGGTAATTTTGAAAAACTTGAAATTGCCGTCCATTACGGAGCCGATGCTGTGTACCTGGGCGGTAAGGATTTCAGTCTGAGAAATTTTTCAGGCAACTTTACAGACAGCGAACTTGAAGACGCGATAAAATTTGCCGGAAAGCACCAGGTCAAAGTATATCTTACTTGCAACATATACTCCCGCAACCATGAGCAGGACAGTATCGAAGCCTTTCTGGAAAGGATAGGCAATATCGCCCCCCATGCCGTTATCATTTCAGACCCAGGCATTATTCTAAAGGCCAGGCAGATCATCCCCCATATTGACATCCATTTAAGTACCCAGGCCAATACCACAAATTTTAATGCGGTTCTTTTCTGGGAACAGCAGGGCGTTAAACGGATAAACCTGGCAAGGGAATTATCCATTGAAGAAATAAAAACCATTACATCACACACAACTATCCAGACTGAAACTTTTGTCCACGGTGCCATGTGCATGTCCTACTCCGGCAGGTGCCTTTTGAGCAGTTTCTTAAGCGGCCGGGACAGCAACAGAGGACTGTGCAGCCATCCCTGCCGCTGGAATTACGCGGTCATGGAAGAGCTTCGGCCCAATGAATATTATCCTGTCCAGGAGGACAGCCGCGGCACCTACATCTTTAACTCCAAGGACATGTGCCTGATAGACCACATTCCCGAATTAATCCATGCTGGAATTTCCTCCTTTAAAATTGAAGGCAGGATGAAAGGCATAAATTATCTGGGTTCTGTGGTAAAAACATATCGCAACGCCATTGACGCATATATCGCAGATCCCGATTCTTATTCCGTCCGTCCGGAATGGCACTCAGAACTGTACCAGATATACCACCGGGCTTATTGCACCGGGTTTTATTTTGGCCACCCGGATGACGAATCAAAAAATACCTTGAATCCAGGCAACACGCACAAAGGGAAAATTCATAGTTTTATCGGTAAAATCATTGAAAGCCGTGGGGAAAACTTATATTTGATGGATATTAGAAACAAGCTGATACCTGGTGACGAAATAGAGATTCTCAGTCCCCAGGGCCCTGCCCGGCAAACCAAGGTATTGTCACTGACAAATGAAAAAGGAGAGCCCGTGGATAATGCGAAACCCAATACCCGACTGCTTATTGGGATTCCTTTGGAAGTCTATCACAACGATATTGTTCGCAAAATATAAGACCTTTTAATATACCCGATCTAATAAACATGGTATATTTCAACCTTAAAGTGATGATCATGTCAGAAAGCAGCAAAAATTGAACACAGATACCCCCTAAGGAGCCCTATAAAACGGGATTTTACCCCATGATAAGAAAAGCCCTCATCCATGATGTTGCCCCCATACATGCCCTGCTTCAATTTTATGCCGAAAAAGGAGAACTTCTAGGCCGGCCTTTAAGCAAGCTTTACGACCATTTACGGGATTTCTGGGTATATGAGGATGATGATACCGGCATAATAACAGGCTGTGCAGCCCTAGCCTTTTGCTGGGAAGATATCGCGGAAATTCGATCTGTTGCAGTAAAAGAGGGACACCATGGCCAGGGGATCGGATCGGCCCTTACAGAACGCTGTATCCAGGAAGCATTTTATTTTAAATTAAAAACATTGTTTACGCTGACTTACCGCCCTGATTTTTTCGCCCGTTTCGGATTTGCAATAACCGAAAAAACCAACCTGCCCATGGTCAAAGTCTGGGCCGGGTGCCTGGACTGTGTTAAGTTTCCGAATTGTGATGAAATAGCCATGATAAAAGAACTATAATCTGCGTTCAGGTATAAACCATTTTGTAGGGAATGGGAGCATACTTTGATACGGACGGCTTGGGAAGGATATGTTCTTCGGCCACAGTCAACCAGTTATTATCGGGATTCAGCTCCCGAAGGCGCCCACCTTCCGAGGGCAGGGCATGGCTGGTGTAATCATACCAGACATTGAAAATACAGATATAGAATTTGCCCTGGCGGGCCACCACATAATTATTGGTAAAGGTGCTCTGGGGAATAGCTACCTGCTGTGACAAGGCTTTGACCTGATCAACCTCAAGCTTTACCAGAACGGACTTTGATACGCCTGTCTCATCTAAGCGCAGCAAGCTTCGTGATTCGCTGGATGCAACATACACCGTAGTAATCGAGTTGAGCTGACGGAAATACTGGGCAGCGACAACGGCAGCAGTTCTTCGGCCACCGGCCAGCACAGGTACCCCATAATATTCAAACAATTTTTTCTGCATATTTTCCGCGTAACTATCCCCTTTCTCGTACAGGTCTTTGGAGATATAACGTAAAAATTTGGCTAGACTTTCCGATGCATCGGCAATGGGCCAGTCCACCCTGACGTGAAAATGGGTCAGGGCGTACTGGGTTTTCAGCCGCTGGTTGGGCTGGATTAAAATGGCATAATCCACGGGCAACAGGTTTTTAAGAAGAGAAAAGAAACCGTCGGACTCAAAACATTTTATGTTCCGGTTGTAGTTTTCAAGATCAGGAAAGTCTTTGAGCGCCAGCAGATTGGTTTTCGTGGTTTTATTGACGTCAAAGAACCGAATATACTTTTTGTGATTTTTATCAATATAATCTTCACAGAAAATGATCAGAAAAGAATTTTGTGCTTCAAACTCCACGGAAGGGATGCGCGCCCGGGGTTTAAGTTCCCTTAACTCAACAAAGGGATAAGGGCTCCGAAGCTTTAAAAAATTATCGTAGGACCCCACAAGGCAGTAATCCAGGACAAACTGGTCGAGGTCATCCCTTAATACCTGGTAATAGGACCGGCGCAGCCGGTCCTCCCTGCTCAAAGCAAGCCGTGATCTGCAAAATTTCACCTCACGTTAATCCTTTCTGGCTTGAACTATTCCAGGGCAGCCACCCCTGGCAGCACTTTCCCCTCCATCATGTGCAGAAAAGCCCCGCCCCCTGTGGAGATATAGCTGACTTTTTCTGTGATCCCGCATTGCCTGGCTGCAAGGCCCGTATCACCCCCGCCCACAACGGAAAAGGCAGAAGACTGGGCAATGGCATCCGCCAGGGTCTGGGTACCTGCAGCAAACCGGTCCATTTCAAACACCCCCATGGGGCCGTTCCACACAATGGTACCGGCATTGGCAATGGCATTGGCAAAGCGTTCGGCACTTTCAGGACCAATATCCAGGGCCATCCAGCCATCTGGAATCCCATCCAAAGAAACGGTGCGCGATTCGGCGTCTTTGTCAAAACGATCCGCAACAACCAGATCTGTGGGTAAAAGCAAGTCAATGCCTTTTTCCTTTGCATGGGCCATGATATCCGATGCGGTCTTAATCAAATCCGCTTCAATCATAGAGCCCTTGGTATCCACGCCATTTGCCGCAAGAAAGGTATTTGCCATGGCACCGCCGATGATCATGCAGTCCACAAACTTAAGCATATTTTCAAGAGCAGCCAGTTTGCTGGAAACTTTTGCACCGCCAATCACGACGACCAGCGGTTTCTTGGGATGTTCCACAGAATCGTAATATGAATGCACCTCTTTTTCAAGCAGAAAACCGGCAGCAGACGATTTCGCATACCGGGTAATGCCGGTAACCGACGCCTGGTCCCGATGAGATACGGCAAAGGCGTTGTTTACATAAACATCACAAAGGTCTGCAAGGGCCTTTGCAAACCCAGGATCGTTTTTCTTCTCCTCATCGTGAAATCTTAAATTTTCAAGCATGAGAATCTGACCGGGCTCAAGGGCGCCTACCTGTTTTTTCACCGCATCTCCAATGCAGTCATCGGCAAATGCCACAGGCGTGTTTAAAAGCTCAGACAGCCTGATCGCTGCGGGCTTAAGGCTGAATTTTTCGTCCCGGCCACCTTTGGGACGGCCCAGGTGAGAGGCCAGTACCAGTTTGGCCTTTTTTTCAATCAAATAGGTAATCAATTCCAGGGTGGCCCGGATCCGGTTATCATCAGTAATATTTCCCTGGTCATCCATGGGCAGATTGTAGTCCACTCGGATAAGAAGGGTTTTACCGTTTACATCTATGTCTCGAACCGATTTCATGCGTCCTCCTATTTTTTCATTTTAAGACCACGCCTGTGCGCCTGTTTTTTTCTGGACCAGCGTTCAAAAAAGGAGATGGTCCCGGCTTTCGTGGAACGTTCAATGACCTCTTCTTCAACCTGAATCCCGTTCTTTGTGGCCATGGCCTGTCGAAGACACTTTGTTTTCACAGGACAGTGGTAAAAGCATTGTTCCGGGGTTTCCCGTAACCCCTTGAGACCCATGGGAAATACTTTTTCAAGGTCCCCAAAGCAGTCGGGAAGATTGTCTTGGCTCGTCATTTAATCTGTTCAAACTCCTTTTGGAACTGCGCCATTACGCCCTGGGCGGCAAAACTGTAATATCCCTGGCTGCCTGTAACCAAATGGTCGTGGATATGAATGCCGGCAAATGCCAGGGCAAAAAACAGGGTCCGGGTAATACGGATATCCTGGGCTGAAGGTGTAATATCCCCGGACGGATGGTTATGCGCTAAAACCACTGAAGCCGCATTGTGTGAAAGGCTGCGGGCAATCACTTCCCGTGGGTATACAGCCGAGGCTGAAAGGGTCCCGGTGAAAAGGACCTCCGATGCCATGACCCTGTTTTTGGCATCCAGAAATATCCCTAAAAAATGTTCTTTGTTTTTGTAACCAATGTTCTGGTTTAAATATGCGATCAGACTTTCAGGATTACTGACCACATCCATTTTGAGTATCCGGGTTTCAAGATACCGGTCTGCCACAGCCTTGATCAGATGAATCCCAAAGCTGTTGGCAGGCCCCACCCCATTAACCCGGCAAAGGGCCTGGGTATCAGCCTCCAGCACCCGGGGCAGGGTTTTAAATTCTGCCAAAAGATCTTTGGCCGCCTGCTTGGTATCCTTCCGCGGGGTATTCAGGGCTAAAAGCAGCTCCAGGACCTCGTAGTCCTGGAACCCTGATAGGCCGGCCTGAAGAAAGCGTTCCCTCAGGCGCCGCCGGTGTCCGGCACCCTTATTCGTCATCTCCCTGGTCATCTATCGGCCCATCTATCGGGTCATCCGTATCAAGGTCTTCCGGATCCATGTCCGTTTCCGGATCGTCCAGGATGTCGGCATCCTCCCCATCCGGATGAAAACATGTGTTACCATCATCAGGGTCACGATCCTCTTCGGGAAGGCGGGCAATGCCGATAAGGGCCTCTCCCTTGGCCAGGTTAATGAGTCTGACCCCCTGGGTATTTCTGGAGATCACATTGATCCCGCCAATATCGGTACGGATCAATTTTCCCTTGTCCGTAACCATCATCAATTCATCATTATCATCCACCAGGGCAAGGGCCATCATTTTACCGTTGCGCTCGGACGTTTTAATGGAGAAAACCCCTTTACCGCCCCGGGCCTGGGTTCTGTACTCCTCAATTTTAGAACGCTTTCCATAACCGTTTTCCGTAACCGTTAAAAGGGTATCCTCGTCTCCGAGCACTTCCATGCCCACCACCCGGGCGCCCTCTTCTATGCGCATGCCCCGCACGCCCATGGAACCACGGCCCATATCGCGGACGTCATCCTCATTGAACCGAATGACCTTACCGCCCTCGGACCCCAAAAAGATTTCCTGGTTGCCATCGGTGATGCGTGCGGCAATCAGTTCGTCACCCTCGGCCAGCTTCACACCGATAAGACCACCTGCCCGGGGACGTGAATAGGCCATCAGCTCGGTCTTTTTCACCCGGCCTTTTTTGGTGGCCATGACCACGTACCGATTCTCTGTGAACTCATCCACGGTGAGCACGGTGGCAAGTTTTTCGCCCTCATCAAAATTAAGCAGATTCACAATGGCCTTGCCAAGGGAGGAACGGCCTGCCATGGGCAGTTCATACACCTTGGCCTGGTACACCTTGCCGAAATTGGTAATAAACAGGAAGGTCGCATGGGTGGAGGCCACAAACAGATGTTCCACAAAATCGTCGGTCTTGGTTCCCATGGCGGTCTTGCCTTTGCCTCCCCGATGCTGGCTGGCATAAAGGGACACGGGATTACGCTTGATGTATCCGCTGCGGGTCACCGTGACCACCATGTCTTCTTCGGCAATAAGATCTTCAATGGAAATTTCAGCGGTGCTCTCCACAATACGGGTGCGACGCGCATCCCCGAACTCATCATTGAGTTCCGTCAATTCATCCTTGATCAGTCCCCGGACCACGGTTTCAGAGCCAAGGATCTCCTTGAACCAGGCAATATCCTTAAGCAGGGCCTGGTATTCGGTTTCAATCTTTTCCCGCTCCAGTCCGGTGAGCCGCTGCAGCCGCATGTCCAAAATGGCCTGGGCCTGGATCTCTGTCAGATCAAACCTGTCCATCAAGCCGGTCCTGGCCTCTTCCGGTGACCGGGAAGCCCGGATCAGGGCCACCACCTCATCCAGGTTATCCAGGGCGATCTTCAACCCTTCCAGAATATGGGCCCGTTCTTCTGCTTTGCGCAGATCATAGCGGGTACGCCGGATAATGACATTGGTCCTGTGGGAAATAAAGTGGTTAAGGATTTCTTTAAGGGAGAGCAGCTCAGGCCGGTTATTGACCACCGCCAGGAAGATAATGCCGAAGCTGGTCTGCATGTTGGTGTGCTTGTAGAGCTGATTGATCACCACTTCAGCGATCTGGTCGCGTTTAAGACCAACGGCCATGCGCATGCCCTGGCGGTCGGATTCATCCCGGACATAGGAGACGCCGGTAATCACCTTGTCCCGGACCAGCTCGGCGATCTTTTCCACCACCTTGGCCTTGTTCACCTGGTAGGGCAGCTCTGTGACCACAATGGTTTCCTGTCCGGTTTTCTTGTTTTCCTCCACCTCGACTTTGGCCCGCAGCGTGATAATGCCCCGGCCGGTGTCATAGGCTTCAAAAATCCCCTTGGTGCCGTAAATATGGCCATAGGTGGGAAAATCCGGCCCCGGGATATGGGCCATCAGCGCCCTTGTGTCCATGTCCGGGTTGTCAATGAGCGCCTTTAACCCCTCAATGACTTCGCTGATATTGTGGGGCGGCACATTTGTGGTCATGCCCACGGCAATACCCGAGGAGCCGTTGACCAGCAATGCCGGAAATTTAGTGGGGAGCACCGCAGGTTCTTCCAGGGTTTCATCATAGTTGGGGAGGAATTCTACGGTTTCCTTCTCAAGATCGGCCAGCATCTGGTGGGAGAGCTTGCGCATACGGATTTCCGTATAACGCATGGCCGCCGGAGAGTCACCGTCCACGGAGCCGAAATTGCCCTGGCCATCCACCAGGGTATAACGCAGGGAGAAGTCCTGGGCCATGCGGACAATGGTGTCATACACGGCAGAGTCCCCGTGGGGGTGGTATTTACCAATAACATCACCCACGATACGGGCAGATTTCTTATAGGGTTTGTTCCAGTCATTGTGCAACTGCTGCATGGCATATAACACACGCCGATGGACCGGTTTCAACCCGTCCCGGACATCGGGCAGGGC
>QKDP01000286.1 GCA_003252055.1 Desulfobacter postgatei
TTTCCTTTGAGGGCTTTGCCGATATGGACCCTGCCCGGCTTTCCCGGGTAACAGGACTGACGGAAGATCAGGCCATACAGGCGGGGCAGCGCCTGAGTACCGAACCCATCCTCTGGCAGGACACCCCCGGACAGTGGGAGGCGTTTGCCGGGCATCTTGCAGGCGCAGGCCTTGGCTGGGTCCAGGGGGGGCGGTTCATTTCCATATCCCGGCCCTTTGATAAAAAAGACGGTGTGGCCTGTCTGCTGGATCTTTATACCGCAGATATGGGCAGTGTCCCCTTCACCATTGGTCTTGGGGACAGCCCCAATGACCAGGCCATGCTGGATATGATGGACATCGCGGTTGTGATCTGTTCGGCCCGGTGTGATCAGATTAAACTGAACCGGCCCCAGACCATTATCCGCACGAGGGCCAGGGGGCCTGAAGGGTGGCAGGAAGCATTCAAGTCCATTAACCTAACCTAATTGAGGAGTCACTGAAACATGGGCGATTTTCATCAAAACGGTATTATCACCATACTGCACAACCTCACCCGGCAGCCGGTAGAAGAACTGGAATCCCAGCTCAATCAATTTTCAAAAAAACGGCCCCTGGGCCTGGTGCTGCCCTCTCTTTTTTCTGAACTTGAGGGACCTGCCCTGGCCCATATTGTGGAAGAACTTGCCAAGGTCACCTATCTGAATCAAATTGTCATCGGTCTGGACCGGGCCAATGAAGACCAGTACCGGCATGCGTTAAAATTTTTTTCCCACCTGCCCCAGCACCACCGCATCCTCTGGAACGACGGGCCGCGATTAAAGGCCATTGACAAAAAATTGGCACAGGTTGGGTTGGCCCCCACGGAGCCGGGCAAGGGCAGAAACGTCTGGTATTGTTTTGGATATGTGCTGGCTTCAGGCATGGTGGATGCCGTGGCGTTGCATGACTGCGACATCTTAACCTATGAGCGCACCCTTCTGGCCCGGCTGATCTTTCCTGTGGCCCATCCCGGCTTTACCTATAAATTCTGTAAGGGCTATTATGCGCGGTTTACCGAGTCCAAGGTCAACGGCCGGGTGAGCCGGCTTCTGGTATCGCCTTTGTTGTCCGCTTTGAAAAAAATCTGTTCATCCACCGAATCCCTGGATTATCTGGAGAGCTTCAGGTATCCCCTGGCCGGGGAATTTTCCATGGGAACCGATGTGCTTGAAGATTTACGGATGCCCACGGACTGGGGGCTTGAAGTGGGCATTTTATACGAAATGAAACGAAATTACAGTCTTAACCGGATCTGCCAGGTGGACATTGCCGACACCTATGATCACAAGCACCAGCCATTTAGTTTTGAAGATTCAGATACAGGTCTTTCCAAGATGAGTATTGACATTGCCAAGGCCATCTTTAAAAAACTGGCCACGGAAGGTGAAGTATTTACAGCGGAAACTTTTCGGACCATCAAGGCCACCTATTACCGCCAGGCCCTGGATTTTGTGGAAATCTACCACAATGACGCATTAATGAACGGCTTGAACCTGGACCGCCACAAGGAAGAACAGGCCGTGGAACTCTTTGCTGAAAATATCCTGGCCGCCGGGAATACTTTCCTTGAAGAACCCCATACAATACCGTTTATCCCGGCCTGGAACCGGGTAAAATCTGCTTGTACCGACATTATGGATGAATTAAAAGACGCAATTGAAAAAGACTATGAACAATACCACCCTTAAGACGCCGCCCTACCTGCTTGACAAGGTCAAGGACCATCTTGAAACCATTTACCCCGACCAGGATGCAGACGCACTGGCCCGAAAGGCCATTGCCCTTTTCGAACCCATTCATGATTCCCTGGATGACAGCTGTGTTTCAACCACATTCCTGTGGTCTGAAAAGGACATTGCCCTGATCACTTACGGTAATTCCCTTGTGGAAGAAGAGAACCGGCCCCTAAGGACCCTTGACCGGTTCCTGGAGGATTTTACCCATGACCGGTTCTCCATTGTCCACATCCTGCCCTTTTTCCCCTATTCCTCGGATGACGGGTTTGCGGTCATGGATTATTATACGGTAAACCCGAGCCTGGGGGACTGGGGGGATATACATAAAATTGCCGGACGCTGCCGGCTTATGGCCGATCTTGTGGTCAATCATACCTCATCCCGGATCAGGTGGTTTGAAAATTTCAAAAAAGGAATCCACCCGGGAAAGGATTATTATATGACCGTGGACCCGGGAAGTGATCTCTCCCAGGTGATCCGGCCCAGGACTTCACCCTTGCTGCAAAAGGTTTCCACGCCTGACGGACCCCGGTACGTCTGGTGCACCTTCAGCCATGACCAGGTGGACCTGGATTTCAAAAACCCGGACGTGCTCATGGAATTTTTATCCATTATCCGCTATTACCTGGATAACGGGGTACAGGTGTTCCGGCTGGATGCCGTGGCGTTTCTGTGGAAACAAACCAGCACCATCTGCCTGCACCTGGGCCAGACCCATAAAATTATCAAACTCATGCGCGCCCTGATCCAGGCCCACAATCCCAGGGCCATCATTATCACGGAAACCAATGTGCCGGCCCTGGAAAACCTGTCCTATTTCGGCCTAGGCGACGAAGCCCAGGTGATTTACAATTTTCCGTTGCCCCCGCTTCTGCTCAACACCATGGCCACAGGCAACAGCAATGGAATTACAGAATGGCTGGAAACCATGCCCGACACCATGGAAAACACCACCTACCTGAACTTTATCGCCTCCCACGACGGCATTGGGTTACGGGCTGTGGAAGACTATTTTTCCCACCAGGAGATGACACAGCTCATTGATCTGATGAAAGCCTTTGGCGGCAGGATTTCCACCCGAACCCTCAATGGCCACCCGGCCAAACCTTACGAGATTAATATCAGCCTGTGGGATGCCATGATAGGAACGGTTCACTGCCGGGATGATAATTTCCAGGCAGAGCGGTTTATCTGTGCCCATACCATTATGCTGGGCCTCAAGGGCATTCCGGCCATTTATATCCACAGCCTGCTGGGCACGGAAAATGATTATGCGCGCAGGGAAAATCTGCAGGCCAACCGGGCCGTCAACCGCCATATCTGGAACTATCCGGATCTGTGTGAAAAGCTGGCCGACCCCGACGACCACCACCATCAAGTATTCTTTGCCCTTTGTTCCCTCATGGACAAAAGAAAACAGCACATAGCCTTTCACCCGAATGCCGGACAAATCACCTTTAACATAAACCGAAACGTGGTGGCATTCCAGCGCGGGCCGGATGAAATCAGCAACGTCTTTTCCCTGTTCTGCATTCACAACATCACAAACCAGGCCGTCACTATCTCCCCAAAAGATCTGCCGAAACAGTGGCAACGGGCAGGTATGGATCTGATCTCAGAAAAGACCGTACAGCTTGATACGAGACTGGATCTTGCCCCTTACCAGTCCATGTGGATAAGAATGTCAACAAAATATCACAGGATAATTGAATGACGCCCAGTGACATCTCTGGCTTTTCAAGGCTGGATCTCAACCTATGGAAGGAATACCTGGATATTGCCCAGGAATTCTGGCTGCCCCAGAGCCTTAAAAGCCGGACACGTTTTATTTTGCTGCTCTGTTTTTTGATGATTTTTGTGGCATCTCTGCTTTTTTTGTTCGTTGCCGCCACCACAACCGCCACCCACGCCTTTGCGCCCGATTTTGTCACTAAAACCGCGCCGGGCCTGATGGACTGGATCCAGGGCATTATCCACTCCCGGCTGATCTGGATTCTGGCTTCCGGCTTTCTTATGCCGACCCTGGTCTTTTCCCTGTACTCAAAAAAGCTGAAAGGGTTCTTTCTGCCCTGGGGCATCCTTGGGATTCTTCTTCTGCTCTCATTCACGGTTTCAGGGCTTAATGTGGTCCTAAGCTATGTGGGCCGTTTTTTCCAGACCGCCCTTGCCCAAAAGGACCAGCCCACATTCTGGCGATTTCTCTATGTGTATGCCTCGGTGTTTGTCATCGGCACCCCCATTGTGGTTATTTACTCATACATCAGAAAAAAACTGGGGTTGTTCTGGCGGGAGTGGATCACCACCAGTTTCATTGACAATTATCTTAAGAACCGGGCCTACTATGCCCTGACCACCAGCAAAGAAATTGACAACCCGGACCAGCGGCTGGCCGAGGATTTAAAACAGTTCACGGTCACCAGTTTAAGTTTCCTGCTTATCATCCTGGGCGCCGTTATTGACCTTGTGGCCTTTACCGGCATTCTGTGGTCCATTTCCAGGCTTCTGTCCGGCATCCTTTTCGTCTATGCCATCTGCGGTACCCTGATCACCATATTCATCGGCAAGCGTTTGGTGGGCCTCAACTACAACCAGCTGCGCAAGGAAGCCGATTTCAGGTACGGTCTGATTCACATTAGGGACAATGCCGAATCCATTGCCTTTTACCAGGGCGAAAAAGGGGAAAAGGAGCAGATCTTAAAGCGGTTCAAAGCAGTGCTGAAGAATTTTAATTTCCTCATTGGCTGGCAGCGAAACCTTGATTTTTTCACCACCGGTTACAATTACCTGGTCATTATTCTGCCTGCCATGATTGTGGCACCCATGTATTTTGCAGGCAAGGTGGAGTTCGGAGAAATCTCCCAGGCCTCATTCGCCTTTGGCCAGGTGTTAGGCGCCTTTTCCATTATTGTCCAGTATTTTGAAAGCATCAGTGCCTTTGCCGCCGGTATCAACCGTGTTTCCACGTTCAAGGATCTTCTCTTTACGGCATCCGGATCAAAAACGTTGGCAAACGGCTCGGAAAACGGAAAAGGCCGGACCCGGATTCAACGTGTCGCCAAAGAGACCATCCGGGTGCAAGACCTCACCCTGCAAACCCCTGATTATAAACGAACGTTGATCCAGGGCTTAAGCCTTGACCTTGACAAGGGCAAAAGCATCCTGATCATGGGCCATTCCGGTGCCGGTAAAAGTTCTCTGCTGCGGGGCATCGCAGGCCTCTGGGCCTCGGGATCCGGCACCATTGAACACCCGCCGGCGGACAAAGTCATGTTTCTGCCCCAGAAACCGTATATGGTGCTGGGCAGCCTGCGGGAACAGCTCCAGTACCCCAGTGGGACCCACCTGGACGACAACCGGATCAAAGCGGTCATGGAGACGGTCAATCTCACAGACCTGTACCAGAAAATGCAGCGGGCCGCCGGGGACAACTCTTTTATGGACACGGAAAATAACTGGGAAGAAATGCTCTCCCAGGGCGAACAGCAGCGGCTGGCTTTTGCAAGACTTTTACTCACAAAGCCTCAGTTTGCCATCCTGGATGAGGCCACCTCCGCTTTGGACGTGGACAATGAAAAGACACTCTACAACACCTTGTCACAGCTTGATATCATTTATATCAGCGTGGGCCACCGCCCCACCTTAAAGGCGTATCACGATAAAATTCTGTTCATCCAGGGTGACGGCGGATGGGAGATCCGGGAGACGACAGATCAATAAGAATGATGGCGCATTGCCAAAAGTTATTGTATAGATCTGTCATGAACGATATTAAACGTTGCAGCTGGGTGACCGATGACCCTTTATATATCCGTTACCATGATATGGAATGGGGGGTGCCGGTTCACGATGACCGTAAAATTTTTGAATTTCTTATCCTGGAAGGGGCCCAGGCAGGATTGTCCTGGCTGACGATTCTCAAGCGCCGCCAGGGATATTGCAATGCATTCTGTGAGTTTGACCCTGAAAAGGTCGCCCGGTTCAGCGAAGCCGATATTCAAAATCGGCTGAAAGACCCCGGCATCATCAGAAACAAGCTCAAGGTCCGGTCCGCGGTTACCAATGCCCAGGCGTTCTTAAAGATCCAGGAAGAATTCGGCACCTTTGACACCTATGCCTGGCGCTTTGTGGACGGGGCGCCCATCATCAACCACCATACCAGCCAGGACCAGGTTCCGGCCAGGTCCAGTCAGTCCGATGCCTTTTCAAAGGACTTACGTAAACGCGGATTTAAATTTACCGGGTCCACCATCATCTATGCCCACATGCAGGCCACGGGCATGGTGAACGATCACCTGGTGTCCTGTTTCAGATATCAAGAGGTAATGGCCTGAAAAAGGAACGCAAATCATGATCATTGTCACCACCAGACAGATGCAGCAGATGGATAAAAACACCATTGAGAGCTTTGGCATTCCAGGCCGGGTGCTCATGGAAAATGCAGGCCGGGGTGCCCTGGAGATGCTTGCCGACCACTTTGACCTTGAAGGCGCCAGGGTGGCTGTGGTGGCGGGCCGGGGCAACAACGGCGGCGACGGGTTTGTGATCGGACGTTACCTCATGGAGATGGGCGTGGGCGTCAGCTTCTTTCTTTTGTCCACCCGGGACCGGGTCCAGGGTGATGCCCGGGCAAATATGGATCTGGTACTGGATCTTCTGGCCGAACATTCCCTGTCACAATTCATTGAAATTCCCGACCAAGAATCCCTGGAAGCGGCAGCCGAAATCCTGCTGGACCATGACCTGTTTGTGGACGCTATTTTCGGCACAGGGCTCAATTCCGATGTCCGGGGCATTTACCGTGATGTTATTGAACTGATCAATGATTCGGGCAAAGCGGTTTTCAGCGTGGACATCCCCTCGGGAATCAATGCGGATACAGGTGCGGTGTGCGGAAAGGCCATCCAGGCAGATGCCACAGCCACCTTTGCCTTTGCCAAGGCAGGGCACATTCTGTACCCGGGCAATTTACACACCGGTGACCTGGAGGTCATTGACATCGGCATTCCCGGCCACATTGCAAAAGCACAATCTCCTGATATTTTCCTGCCTGAACCCCATGATATTGCAGGCCTGATACCGCCCAGGGATTTCAATGCCCACAAGGGCAGTTTCGGCCATCTGCTGGTGCTGGCCGGTTCACCGGGCAAAACCGGGGCAGCGGCATTGTGCGCCAATGCTGCCATGCGAACCGGTACAGGCCTTGTGACCTTAGGTGTTCCTGAGAAACTTATGCCCGCTATGGAGCCCATGGTCATCGAACCCATGACAACCGCTCTTGCCCAGACCCCTTCCGGCGGCCTGGATGCTTCAGCCCTGGATGACATTATCACGCTTTTGGCTGACAAAGCCGCTTTGGCCATAGGTCCCGGCATGGGCACGGATCCCGGCACCTGGGAACTGATTAAAAGCATTATGGCCATTGCATCCATACCCATGGTCATTGATGCCGACGGTTTGAACTGCATTGCAAATGATCCTGATATTCTGAACACGGCCAAAGCCCCGGTGATCCTTACCCCCCATCCCGGTGAAATGGCCCGTCTTACCGGGAAAACCACGGCTGATATTCAGCAGAACCGCATGGAAACCGCCCGGAACTTTGCAGAAAAATACAAGGTTATCCTGGTGCTCAAAGGGGCCCAGACCCTTGTGGCCTGCCCGGACGGCGCCGTATTTATCTGTCCCACGGGCAACCCCGGCATGGCCTGCGGTGGCATGGGTGATGTCCTCACCGGCATGATCGGGGCATTCCTGGCCCAGGATCTGGCCCCTGAATCCGCTGCCCTTGCAGGCGTTTATATTCACGGGCGGTGCGGGGATCTTCTGGCCGAAAACCACGCCTTTGGGTTTTCGGCATCAGATATGGTGACGGGCATTCCCCAGGCATTAACTACCCTTTTGTCATGAAAGAGATCATATCCCAAAACCCAGAACAGACCCAGGATGCGGCCAGGCGCCTGGGCTTGTATATCCAACAACAGCACTTAAGTTGCTCCATAGCTCTGACAGGGGGTCTTGGCTGCGGCAAGACCTGTTTTGTCCAGGGCCTTGCCAGGGGGCTGGACGTGGAGGACGGGTATTACATCACCAGCCCCACCTTTACCATCATGAATGAATATCCGGCAGGAAAAATGCGCCTGTGCCACCTGGACCTGTA
>QKDP01000097.1 GCA_003252055.1 Desulfobacter postgatei
CCCAATTATTACCACAGATGTTCGGGAAAAAACAAGAAAAGGTAACTTCCCGAACTCTTTTATGATTTTTTTAAATACGTGACTTTACGCTGCAACAGGCAGTGTACAGGGTAAGACGTATGTCCCTTAGTTTCCCATGCGGATGTGGGAGACAAAAAAGTCCCTGAATTCATCCTCCCTGTGGCTGACATACAAAATGGTGCTTAATTTTTCCGTTGCCACCTGACCTAAAAAATCAAGGACCGCATTGCGGTTGGCCCGGTCCAGCCCGTGGGTGGGTTCGTCCAGAACCAGAAGATCGGGCAGTTTTATCAGGGCTCGGGCAATGAGCGCCAGCCGCTGATCTGCATAGGAAAGGGCGCGGAAAGCGGATTCTGCTTTATCTGACAGGCTGATACGTTCCAGCCAGGCCATGGCTTTTTTTTCGTCTTCAGGCCCAGGCCGCTGGTACAGACCAATGGTGTCATAAAGACCGGACAGCACACAGTCCAGGACGCTGCCGGCCACCCGGTAGTTGCGGTGAAGATCTGTGCTGACAATGCCCATCCTTTTTTTCAGCTCCCAGATGGACTCCCCGGTGCCCCGGCGGGTGCCGAATATCCACAACCGGTTCCGGTAGCAGGCAGGATGGTCGCCAGTGATCACCTGCAGCAGGGTGGATTTGCCGCAGCCGTTGGGACCTGACACCAGGGTGTGTTCGCCCGGGGGTATGCACAGGTTGAGATGGGAAAACACGGACCTGCCTGAGTATCCCGCATGCCCGTCTTCAAGCCTGACCAGTTCCTTTGAATGCGGCGTTTCCCCGGGTGCAACGTTCTGGGAAAAAGCGGTTTCTGCAGGCTTCAAATCAGTCACGTCCGCTGAAAAGTTCGCCTGCCCCTGCAATTCAAAAAGCCTGGGTAATATCTCCTGCCGGGCCCCTTTAAGGGGCATGTGCCCGTTTTCGATAACCGCAATGTGGGTGGCGCTGGAAGGGATGTCTCCGGGGTCATAAACAAAAGCCAGGATACCCATCCCGCACCCCCTGCAATGATCCAGTGCCAGATCAAGCTGCCGACACCCAGCCTTGTCCAGGCCGTCAAAGGGGGACTGTATCAACAGCCATTGACTGCCCGAACAGATCCTGGACAGCAGCAGCAGTTTTCTTGTCTGGCCCGTGGATAGCTGCCGATAGCCCTGGTCCAGGACCTGATCCATGCCAAAGGCCCGGATCATGTCTGTGTATTGATCCGGATCATGAATAAAGGCCCGGGCCAACGTGCCCGGATCCAGGCGGTCCATGAAATCGGTATCGTCATTTTTGAGTTCCTGTTCAAATACCTCCTGCTGCCCGGCAAAGGAAAAGATTCCCATCTCTTTGGGCAGGCGGATTTCAGCATCCGGGATTTCTGCGTGGCCCGGGGACAACAGGCCGAAAAAGGTGTCAATGCCGGATCGGTTTTGGCCCAGAATGCACCAGAACTGGCCGGGTGCCGCTTCAAACAAAGAGATACTTAAATCAGGTGTTTTTACATTTGAAATTTTCATGATCGTATTCAACCAGGTTTATGGCATTTCAGCAAGCTTGAATTTTCTATGGGAGAGGGGGCCGGGGCTGCGTTGTCTGTATTTGAATAATTTGGTTTTACAAAACACCTGATATTCTGGTAAAAGCCTTCAGTGAAACATAGTGCCGTATTGAATGTGTAAATAGGAGAGGGTAGACAGGTGAGCGGTTTTCAGCCCAAAACCATATATGTGGATGTGGACGATGTGGTGTCCAGAACCACGGAAACTTATCCGGATGTTGTGGCCCAGGAGTTCGGCAAGACCGTGTCTTTTGAAGACCTGACCGGTTTTGATTTGAAACTTGGTTTTCAGTTGACGGATAATGAGTTTCAATATTTTTTCGACCTGGTTCATCAGTCTGATTTTCTTATGGGATTTGAGCCGGTGGAAGGAGCGGTTCAGACCCTGAGGGCCTGGGCTGATATGGGGCACGTCATTGATATTGTAACGGGGCGTCCCACCTGGGTCCAGGACGCTACCCTGGCCTGGCTTGAAAGGCATGATGTGCCTTTCAGGGGATTCATCATGGTGGATAAATACAATCGCCCCGGAAGCGACATGTCCCTGGCCATTTCAAAAGAGGAGTTATCCATGATGGCTTACGATCTGGCCGTGGAAGATTCCCCGGACATGGCCCTGTTCCTGGCCCGGGACATGGGGGTGCCCACGGCATTGATCCACAAGCCCTGGAACCGGGAGTGCGCCATACATGACAATTTGGTTCGCTGTGCGTCCTGGAACGAAATTCATCCCATGGTCAAAGAGCGGGTACTTGAAGAACACAAGTAAATTTTATACCCAAAAATGCAGGGTCGTTTGAGCCTCAGATTGACCACTCTTCGAATCGAACTTTCGATCCCCTAATTACCAAACAGGCTCTTATGTACAAAATAATTCCGTTCTGCCCTTATGGCGTTGCTGTTCCGGCCTCGGCAAAGAGCCTGTACTGCTTGTCCGAGCCTTGCCGGTTCTCCTCTTAGTAGAAAACGTCGCTGTTTTCAGATCCAGGCGTTACGTTCCCTGGCTGACCGGCTTTTTCGTAACCCTGCAACCTTTCCCAAATGCTCTACTGCATTTTTTTATTTAAAAATGACCCTGAACAGCCAGGCAGGGTGCGTTGCCGGATAGAACAAATTTACCGTGTCAAGGGCGCGGCTTTATCTTGACACAATTCATATTTTCCGGATATTAAAAGAGTTTTTTTATTAACCCCAGACAGTTCAGGAAGTTTGGTAATGGCATATAAGATAGCAGTGAACGGATATGGAAGGATCGGCCGTTGCGTAGTGCGTGCCCTTTACGAGTCCAGGGCATACAGAGAAGCGCTGTGTCTTGTGGCCATTAATGAAACCTGGCATCCGGATACGGTGCTTCATCTGACCCGGTTTGATTCCATCCATGGGCGGTTTCCCAAGGATGTGAGGAAAACCGCCCGGGGTATGGCCATTGAAAACGATGAGATCTGTCTGCTCCAGGAAAAAAATATTGAAAACCTGCCCTGGAAGGACCTTGAAGTGGACGCGGTTTTGGATTGCACCGGCATTTTTAATGACCGGCAGGCAGCCAAACTGCATATCCTGTCCGGTGCTGCAAAAGTTATTTATTCCCATCCCGGCAAAGATGAAATGGACGCTACCATTATATACGGGGTGAATCACGACAGCCTGAAAGCCGAACATGCTGTTATTTCCAATGCCTCCTGTACCTCTAACTGCCTGATTCCCATTTTAAGTGTCATTGACGCGGTGCTTGGCATTGACAGCGGTTCAATCACCACGATTCATTCCGCTATGAACGACCAGCCTGTGATTGACGCATATAATACGGATCTGCGTAAAACAAGGTCTGCCCTGCAGTCCATTATTCCGGTGACCACTTCCCTTGCAAAGGGGATCGGCAGGATTCTGCCCCATCTGGACAAGAGATTTGAAACCCTGGCCATTCGGGTTCCCACCACCAATGTTTCCATCATGGACATTGCCCTTGTGGTGGCGTCGGACACGGATGCGGATCAGGTCAATGACCTGCTTATCCAGGCAGCAGAATCGGATTTAAAAGGCATTCTAGGGGTGAATGATGAGCAGCTGGTGTCCTGTGATTTTAACCATGATCCCAGGTCCGCCATTGTTGATCTGCTACAGACCCGGGTGTCGGGATCACGGCTTGTAAAAATTCAGGCATGGTTTGACAATGAGTGGGGGTATTCCAATAGAATGCTTGACACCACAATAGCCGCACTTAATAAATAGTGTTTGGGCGCAACGTCACCCATCTGCGGCGTTGCAGAAAAATTTGCAATCCTCACAACCTTCCAGGTTGCTCCGGTTACAAATTTTCCTGCTCCTTGCATCTGAGCAACTTTGCGTCCAAACACTACATGAGGTAATAGTATTATTTAATTAAAAAGTTTGAAACCCAGACCCTGAACTATAATAGGATATCAGTCATGGCATTAGATCCAGTCAAACATGCGGATTGGGAAATTGCAGAAGATGCGGAAAAAGAGATGCTCACCATTTATAAAATCGGTGAAAAACTCGGATTGACCAAAGAAGAACTGCTGCCCCAGGGGCATTACATGGGTAAAATTGATTTCATGAAAGTACTTGACCGTCTTAAAGATAAGCCCAACGGAAAGTATATTGATGTCACCGCCATTACCCCCACCCCGCTTGGCGAAGGCAAATCCACCTCTGCCATAGGCCTGGTGCAGGGCCTGGGAAAACTCGGAAAAAGTGTTTCCGCTGCCATTCGTCAGCCTTCAGGCGGCCCGACCATGAACATCAAGGGGTCTGCCGCCGGCGGCGGTCTGGCCCAGTGCATTCCTTTGACCCCCTTCTCTCTGGGGTTCACCGGCGACATCAACGCCGTCATGAACGCCCATAACCTGGCCATGGTTGCTCTGACCGCTCGTTTACAGCATGAAAGAAACTATACGGACGAGCAGCTGGAACGTCTCTCCGGCATGAAGCGAATCGATATTGATCCCACCAACATTGAAATGGGCTGGGTCATAGACTTCTGCAGCCAGGCCCTGCGTAACATCATCATCGGTATTGACGACGTAAACGGCAAGTTTGACGGTTTCATGATGAAATCCAAATTCGGTATTGCCGTGTCTTCAGAAGTTATGGCCATTTTGTCCCTGGCCACCGACCTTAAAGACATGCGTGAAAGAATGGGTAAAATCGTTGTGGCGTATACCAAAAAAGGCGCACCTGTGACCACTGAAGACTTAAAGGTTGCCGGTGCCATGACCGCCTGGATGGTTGATGCCATGAAACCCTCTTTGATGCAGACCCTGGAAGGCCAGCCTGTTATCGTTCATGCCGCTCCCTTCGCCAATATCGCCATTGGCCAGAGTTCCATTATTGCCGACAAAGTCGGCTTGAAGCTGGCTGACTACCACGTGACTGAATCAGGTTTTGGCGCCGGCATTGGGTTTGAAAAATTCTGGAACCTGAAATGCCGCTACTCCGGGCTGAAACCCAGCTGTGCTGTTGTTGTTGCAACGATCCGTGCCTTGAAGTGCCACGGCGGCGCACCTGTGCCCATTCCGGGCAGACCCATGCCCGAAGCGTACGGCACTGAAAATGTTGAATGGGTTGAAAAAGGATGCGTCAATCTCATCCATCACATCCGTAACGTGCGCAAGGCCGGTATATCTCCGGTTGTTTGCATCAATGCCTTCCATACTGACACTGACGCTGAAATCGCCAAGGTTCGTGAGCTGGCCGAGGCTGAAGGTGTAAGGGTTGCGCTTTCCCGCCACTGGGAAAAAGGCGGCGATGGTGCCATTGAATTTGCCGAGGCCGTTGTGGATGCATGCGAGGAAAAAACGGAATTCAAGTTTCTCTACATGCTGGATATGCCGCTTAAACAAAGAATCGAACTTATTGCCAAGGAAGTTTACGGTGCCGACGGTGTTGATTACTCTCCTGTTGCCGACAGGAAATTGGCTCAGCTCCAGGCCGATCCGGAAGTTTCCAAGATGGGTGTCTGCATGGTGAAAACCCATCTGTCTTTGTCTGACAACGCTGCGCTTAAGGGTGTGCCCACAGGTTGGAGACTGGCTATCCGTGAAGTCCTGATCTACAGGGGCGCCGGCTTCATTGTTCCTGTTGCCGGCGATATCTCTCTGATGCCGGGTACCGGTTCCAACCCGGCCTTTAAACGCATTGATGTTGATGTTGAAACCGGTAAGGTTCAGGGTATATTCTAACTTTAAGATTAAGATTTAACCAATCCGGCAAGGCAAACAGCGCTGTTCAGCTTTTTTTCCTTTGCCGGACCATATATCAGGAGAAAACTGCATGACTGCAGAAATTATCAGCGGAACCCAGATAAGAAAGACGATTCTGGTTGAAATCCAGGCGGATGTTGAAAAGATGAAAGCCAAACACGGCAAAGTGCCTGGCCTGGTAACCATCCTTGTGGGCAAAAACCCGGCATCTGTCAGCTATGTAAACTTGAAGGTGAAAACAGCGTTGTCTGTTGGATTTAATGAAATTCAGGTTGATCAGTCCGAAGACATCAGCGAAGCTGATTTGCTGGCTTTGATCGATAAATACAACAATGATCCCGACATCCACGGCATTCTGGTTCAGTTGCCGCTGCCCAGGCATATTGACGAAAAAAAGGTGATTAATGCCATCAATCCGGACAAGGACGTGGATGGATTCCATCCCGTTAACCTGGGCCGTCTGATGATCGGCGGTGATGAAGCCAGATTCCTGCCCTGCACCCCGGCCGGTATCCAGGAGATGATCGTCCGCTCCGGCACGCAAACATGCGGTGCCGAGGTCGTTGTGGTGGGACGTTCCAACATCGTCGGCAAACCCATTGCCATAATGATGGCCCAGAAAAGTGTTTGCGGCAACGCCACGGTAACCATTGTTCATACAAGGACCAAAGATCTTGCCGCCCATTGCAAACGCGCGGATATCCTTATTGTTGCAGCCGGCGTGCCGGGTCTTGTTAAGCCTGAATGGATCAAACCGGGCGCCACTGTTATTGACGTCGGTGTTAACCGTGTAGGCATGAACGAAGCCACCGGAAAAGCCATTCTCAAAGGAGACGTGGACTTTGATGCAGCCAGGGAAATTGCAGGCAAAATCACCCCTGTTCCCGGCGGCGTAGGCCCCATGACCGTTGCCATGCTCATGAAAAATACCCTGAAATCCGCCCAGTATGCCCTGGGGGATTTATAAAAATTTTGTGACACAAAGGAGGAAAAATGGCTCAAGGAGATGGATTTGTAATGAATGAGGCGAAAACCGGTGGATCGGCCTCTAAAAGTGGACTGCCCAGGATAGATTTCTCAAGTTTTATTTTGTCTTTGTATTCATCCGGTCTTGTGCAGCTCGGAAGCATGGAGGATCCCTCCACCGGGGAAAAAACAAAAAACCTGGAAATGGCCAAACACACCATTGATATGATTGCAATGCTCCAGGAGAAAACGTCCGGCAACCTGACCGGAGATGAAGAAAAGCTGCTATCCGCCCTGCTCAGTGAGCTGCGCATGGCCTATGTGGAGGCCAAGGCCTGATGCAGGCGTACCTTTCTCCTGCTAAAATCAATTTATTTCTTTATGTCACGGGCAGGCGGGCTGATGGGTACCACGAGCTGTTTTCCCTTATGGCACCTTTGACACTTGCCGACCGTCTGGAAATTGTCCGCTCAGGTAAAGGCATCAGAGCGGTGTGCAGCCATCCGGATGTGCCTGAAGATGATAGGAACCTGGCATGCAGGGCCGCAGCCCTTTTCAGGTCTGCAATGATTGACAGGAATGCAGATTGTGTTTTTGATCATCTGACCATTCACATTGAAAAAAAAATTCCCGTATGCGGCGGACTTGGCGGGGGCAGTTCCAATGCCGCCTGTGTGCTGCGGGCCTTGAATGAAACCAGCGAAACACCGTTGTCCACAGATGAACTGATGCGTTTAGGCCTGACCCTGGGTGCAGATGTTCCTTTTTTTATTTCCGGAGCACCGGCGTTTGCCTCCGGTGTAGGGGAAAAACTTGTGCCCTGCAGGCAGATGCCGAACCTGTCGGTGATTATTGTAAATCCGGGTGTGCCTGCCTCAACTGCAAACGTTTTCAGAAAGTTGGAATTTGGATTGACATTCACCCCCTCCTATATTATAAGTACGAGTTCGAATGCGTTGCCATTCGGAGAAAAGCTTGATGGCAGGGAAATTTTGCATAACGATCTTGAAGGACCGGCATGCAGTTTATACCCTGAGATCGGTACTGCAAAAAAAGAGATGGCGTTGTTGCTGCAAAGAAATGTGTATATGTCTGGAAGCGGCTCCTCTCTTTTTGCCCTTTACTCGGACCATGAA
>QKDP01000305.1 GCA_003252055.1 Desulfobacter postgatei
GTTAATCCCATCTTTTAACAAGCCTCAGGGTGTTGAGTGTGACCGAAAGGCTGCTCAACAGCATGGCAATGACGGCGATGATGGGATTTAATAAGCCGGCAGCTGCGATGGGGATGCTGATCAGGTTATAGACAAAGGCAAACCACAGGTTTTGTTTGACCTTTGCATTTACCGCTTTTGCAAGGGGGATAAATTCAAGAAGCTGCACCGGTGTCTCCTGCATGAGTGTTACTGTGGCAACCTTCCGGCTGGGGTTCAGACCTGACCGGACGGCGATGGCAATATCGGATTGCGCCATTGCCGGGGCATCGTTAACCCCGTCGCCGATCATGGCAACGGTTTTACCTTTTTGTTGAAGGTGTTTTATGAAGTCCGCCTTTTCATGGGGAAGCAGGTTCCCGTGTATGTTATGGCTGGCGATCTGTACGACACGCCCGGCTTTTGCCACAGGGGCGGTTGCATCCCCTGAGATAAGACAGGTGTCATACCCCATTGCCGTGATATCGGTGATAAAGTCTTTTATCCCTTTTTTCATAAAATCGCCCAGATGAACAACCGCTGCAATTTCATGGTCACAGGTGAGGTATATGGTTGAAATGACATGGGCCTCTCCTTGCCTGGCAGGATCAAACTGAGCCGGTACTGGCTGGTTTCCTGCCGCAAAGTCAAGACGGCCCAGGCGGTATTCTTTGCCACGGTACCGGCAGCTGATGCCGTTGGGATGATGCGTGATATTTTCAAGTGCAGCGATGTGATCTGCTGTGCCGGATCTGTATTTTCTGATGGTGTCGGCAATATAATGATCCGATTCCTTCTCCATGGCACAGATTATCTTCCATGCTGTTTCTTTGGCAGTTTTCCGGGCTGTTATCATATCCAGCACGACAAGGCTGCCGGATGTAAGGGTGCCGGTTTTGTCGAAAACAAGGGTATCAATCGCGTTAAATTTTTCAAAAACTTCAAAATCCCTGACAAGGATGCCCCGGCTCCTGGCAGCAGACACCCCTGCCACCAGGGTGAGCGGTATGGCAATGCCCAGGGCGCAGGGGCAGGAAATGACCAGAACCGAAATGCCCCGGCTGAATGATTCGTAGGGCGGCAGTCCCCGGGTAATCCAGAACAAACAGGTGATGACAGCAAGTCCGATAATAGACGGGACAAAATATTTTAACAAATTTGCAAACCGCTGGGCGCCGGCAGATGAACTGCCCAGGTTTTCCTCCATGATCAGGAGCATGCGGCCAAGAATGGAGTCGTCGCCTGTGGCCACGGCCCTGACCTGAAGGGCCCCCTTGAGGATGCGGCTGCCGCTTTTAACTTTGTCTCCCGGAGTCAAGTGGGATGGTTTGGCTTCTCCGGTTATGGAGGATTCATCAACACTGGCGCTGCCTTTTATGACAACTCCGTCTGCAGCCACCACTTCGTCCCGGTCTGTTATGAATAGATCGCCTTTTGACAGCTGTTTTACAGAAACGTACCTTCCTTTGGGCCGGGATTCCGTACAGATCTTTACCTTCTGGGGGAATAAGGAAAAAAATTCGGAGAGGTTCTGGGAAATCCTGTTTTTTGCAGACTGCTCAATCATTTTTCCGGTCAAGGTCAGGAGAATCAGCATGGATGCCGCATCAAAATAGAGGTGAATGCTGCCCAAAAAAAGTTGAACAACGCTGTAACTATAAGTTGAAAACGATCCGATTGAAATCAGTGCTTCCATCCCGGGAAACCCGGACCTGATGCCCGAGGCAGCCCGGACATGGATGGGAAATCCGCCGTAGAAAACAGCGGCTGACGCCATCACAAAGACGGGCCACGCCAGCATTTTCACGGAGCCGACAGACAGTTTAATGAAAAATCCCGAATAAATCGCCCAGGAGAACATCATGACGTTCATGGTCAAAAACAGGGTGATAAAAAAGCGGACAAATTCATGCTTTTTTTCGTTGCTTTTTTCATCCGTTAACGCCGGTTTATATCCAAGTTTTTCAATGGTATTAAAAAGCGTATTCGGGGATGTTTTTACAGGATCATACCAAATTTTTCCCCGGTCGCTTGAAAAATTGCACTCAGCCCGGATCACCCCCTTTGAGCGCATCAGCATATCTTCTATGACCCATGCACAGGCGGGACACCACATGTGGCGGATGTGAAATGTGATGGATAGAAAGCGGTCGGAATCTGGCGGCTCTGATGATCCGGCCGTGGTATGGGACGCTGAACCGGGGCCGGATGAATCCGGGACACCGGCATCCCTGCCGTCAGAAGGCAAGGCAGATAAAGGTTCCGCTTGTGAGGTGTCCGGGATCACTCCTGCGGCCACGCACTTTTTGTATAGGTCGGTCTCCTTGAAATCCGTCGTTCCTTCGCAAAGATCGGATTCCATCAGCATGGCATGGACCATTTTGCAGCCGTTGCAGCAAAAAACGTCTTTGCCTGCACCGGTAGAATGGGAAACAGGCAAACCACAAAGTTTGCAGAAAACTTTTGTTTTCATCGCAGTTTGAAAGGTAAAAGCGTCCGGTTAATTGGCTTTATCAGCCCGGAGAATCCGGTCAACGGGTTATTTGTTGCATATGCCGTATATACCCGATAACGGCTTCCCGGCTTTCAACCGACATAGAGCTTGCAAGGGCAGGGGTTCTTTTCGTGCCGTAACTGATTGTGTTAAACAACTCTTTATCCGTCAGACGGATTGCCTTTTCCCCTGTCAAGTTCGTTGGCAGCGGGTGAAAACTCTGGCCAACGGTTCCCAGACCGTCCAGGAAGTTGCCGTGGCAATGGGAGCAAAAGGTTTTATATTCTTTTTCTCCTTTTTCAAGAAAGGCTTTATTTTGACCCGTGGGGATTACCGGATAAGTATGTTTGAGTTCCTCTTTGATCATGGCTTCGCTTCTTGTGAAGGCCACCGTCCGCTCATCCGTGACAAGCAACGGCTCTTCATAGGGGCGGACCACCGGCGTTTGATACATTCTGCCTATTTTCAGGTTTGAGTCGTACAGGGTGATGACGGTATAAACGCCGGTAAGAGCAACCAGTGCAAAGATTGCAATGAATATAGTCTGTTTCATTTATTTTCTCTCCCTGCCGTCTACGTGCTGGTGGCCCAAGGGGTGCTCAGGATAGCTGGCGTAAGGGGATTGGGACGGAATGCTTTTGACCGGCCTTAAATCCCAGGTCGGTTGGCCTTTGTCCGATACCACGGTAAATGCAACGTATCCCACCGTCAGGACAATCGCAATCATGGCAATGATCCACACCCAGGTATGCACGATGCTCTCTTTCATTTTTAACGGATTCATGGATTATAGTAAAACCTCCGAAAAACCATAGTACAGGATGTAAAAAACCGCCCAGAGGATGGTGCCGGCAATCAGCAGGGCAATGATCAATGGAAACGGGCCGTTCCCTTTTTGAATTCCGTCTGCAAAGGATTGGACCGCTTTAACGTGAAACGCCTTGCTCCGGGACCCTGACATGGGGATGAGGCCCAGCCCCACTGTGAAAAGAATCAGAAAAATGATACCGATAATAATCAGAGCGGCCACATGCTGGAAATTTAACAGTGCAAAGAACCTCATTTAAAGCTTCCTCTGTTCGGGTTTTGTTTTCACTCGATGATTGAGTTTCAGTTTCTTCCTAATGGAAGAACAATACATAGCCGATCAAGGCAATGCTGGCCACAATGGCGGCAATTGCCAGAAAAAAAAGGCAAAAAAATTCGAACCGGCCTTTCAAGGAGACCGCAGCCGGTTGCAATGGTTCGTCCTCCAATGCCAGAAATCTTGCCCGCTGCTGTTCAGTGAACTGTCCGGTTTTCAGTGCCCAGATAAACACCACCGTGCCGATGCCGATGCCGGTCAGGATATATGTTAAAAAATACGGATAGTACATATGGCAAGCCTTTTATGCGTCAGAATGTTGTATTCAGGGTTCATATGCGGCATCAATCCCCTTGGGTTCCTGGTTTGCATCAACCTGATCGATAAAATAAACCGCAATATAATTTCCAACATCCCATATTTTTTCAGATTCCAGTTCTTTTTTAAAGTAAGGCATGGCCGTTCCGGTAATACCGTTCATGATCTGATAATAGATGATACCGCCGCTGATCCCCCGGCCTTTGAGAATGGTAAAATTCAGCGGAGGTGGATAAATATAGCGCTCAGCACGCCCCATGCCGTCTCCTATCGGCCCGTGGCATCCGAAACAAAAGTCCTGGAATATTTTCCTGCCACGGGCAAGGCCTGCATCCGTGGCCGGATAAGGGGTCGGGATGGTCCGCCAGCCCTGGGGCACATGGCCGTGCATCCATGCCACGTTGCCATCCACACCGGATTCATAGGCTTTGACTGCTTCCTGTTTCCAGTAATTCTGTCTTTCTATTCTTTTGTCGGCATTTTTCAGACCCAGACTCTGGACATATTGTGTCAGTGTCTCAATATTCGTGGTTTTCAAGAATTTAAACGGCGGCATAATGGACAGGGGCCGTGTGTTCCTGGGATTGGTAAAATGGGCAAGGTGCCAGTCGTTCGGATGCTCGCCGCCTTCCTGGGAAAGATCCGGTCCGGTTCTTTGGGAGCCCAGAAGGATGGGGTGGTCCTTTAAATAATCGCCGGCTTCGGCAATCCGCTCGGCACCCAGCCCCCAGTCTATCGACCGGATAGACTGGGTATGGCAGTAAACGCATCCATTACTGATATAAAGTTTGCGGCCGTTTGCTTCCACTGCGGTGCGGGGCCTGAACAGATCGGAGGGAATGGTTTTACTGGTATCGGCATAGGGAAGAATCAAGACCACCATGACCACTGCGATGAGGATAAGAAGGCTGCCGGCCACAACGGCGGTGGGTGTCATTTTCATGGCGTCTCTCCTGCGGGCTTGGGAAAAAGTGATCTTAATATATTGTAAAAACCTGCAATTGAGGATAGAAAAATCAAAACGCCGAAAGAAGCCCTGATAATGTTATATATATGGATTTCCGGCAGTATCCGGTATACGGTTTCTCCGTTCAACCAGCCATTTCCCTGGATCAAACCTGAGATGGTCAATATAATGGTAAATCCGACTACGCCGATGAGGACCATCCAATATTGAAAGTCTGCAAGAAACCGGCTGAAGAGTGGCTGATCCGTGATTCTGGGGATAATAAAATAAAGACCGCCCAACGCAGTCATCCCGGCAAATCCGAGAACACCCACATGGGCGTGGCTCACAACCCAGTGGCTAAAGTGGGTCACCCGCTGAACATCCGGAAGGGCCATGATGGAGCCGCGGATACTCACAATAAAATACATGATGGTGCCGGTGAAAACAAATTTGCCCCCGATGTCCGAATGAAGCAACCCCAGTTTTCCCCTGGCCGTGTACCAGATATTGATCAAAAAGGCCATGACCGGAATGACCATGGCGACACTATCGACGATGGCGATGACCTTGAGCCAGGTGGGAACCGGTACCTGCAGCAGGTGATGCGTACCGATATGGGTGTAAATGACAATCAGGGCCCAGAATCCTAAAAGAGACAGGGTATGGCTGTAAAGGGGGGTCCGGCACACCTGGGGAATAATATAATAAGCGGTGGCCGCTGAAAGCGGCGTAAGCAGGAGTCCGAATATATTGTGTCCGTAGAACCACAGGAGAATCGCATCCGGAATCCCGCTCAAGGCACCGGTATCCGGTTTCCAGATTACGTTTCCCATACTGTAGGTGCAGGCGGTCAGGACCACGGCGCCAAGAACATACCATACCGATACATACAGGATTTTTTCTTTCCGTTTTTTGACCGTCATGATGAAATTGAAAAATATCAGGCAGAAGGCGGTGACGATGCCCACATCAATGGGCCAGACCATCTCGGCATATTCCCTGCCCTGGGTATGGCCGGTGGCAAGCGTGGCCACCAGAGCGACCAGGGAGATATTCCAAAGGCCGACCGTTAAAAGTCCCAGTTTTTCACTGTACAATTCGGTTTTCAGTAACCGGGGCACCAGATAAGAGGCACTGGCAAGAAGGCCGGGGGTAACAAATCCGAACAGTACCAGATTGACATGGATGGGGCGGAGCCTTGAAAATAAAAGCCAGGCAATATTACCGGTTAAATCAGGGGCGACCAGTTCAATAGCCGCCACCAATCCCGCCAGAGTCGCCGCCATCATCCAGGCAGCTGAGGTCAGGCAAAATCCCCTGGCCGTCAGGTAGGTGGCAGTATCGGGTTGAGTCGCATTTTCGGGCAAAATAATTACTCCTTTATTAATTGTGACAGGAAAGCCAGCAGTCCAGGTTGGCTTTTTCTTTTCTGTGACAGCCCACACAAAACCCCATTTTGAATTCATGGTGTTTGAGCCTGTCTGTCCCCTTGACATCTCCGTGGCATTTTTCACATGCAACGTCTTTTTTAATGTGGCGTTCATGATTGAAGACAACATGCTCCGGCACATAAAAGACTTTTTTCCACGGGGTCGGGGTTTTTGTATTAAAATAGTGATGCTCTTTTTGGATTTCAGGATGACGGGTAATGATGAACTTATGGCAGAAAAGGCATTTTTCAACCGGCGGTATTCCCGGATCGAGAGACCGGTCCACATATGAATGGCAAAACCGGCAGTCAATCATTTTATGTCCGGCATGCACCCTGTGACTGAATGGGATGGGTTGGAGCGGACCTGCATTCATATTCGGCATGAGATAATAAAAGTAGGCAAACAAGAATACAAGAATGATCAAGGCGCTTAGAATAGTCAGCTGGACTTTGTTCTCCCTGACCTGTGCCATAAACGATTGAAAGTGGTAGATAATAACCAAAGGATGGCCTTTGGTTCCCACCAGGATGACCAGTACAATGATGGTTAAAAAGGTCAGGGAAGTCAGTATTATTTCCATGGCCCCTCCTCTCCGGATTCAAGGGCCAGCAGTTCGGGAAATGCCTTGAAGTATAACAAAAGGCTTATGGTTAAAAGGGATAAAAATGAGAGACTGATAATGATTTCATTGATGCCGATTAAGGAGGACATGGATTCATGGTGCAGGTAATTGGGGCCAAGTAAAAGAAAATGTTCGATCCACAAACCTGCCAGGGAGCAAAAGGTGACCACGGCCATGCACCTGGGAGATTCTTTGATTTTTCCAATTAAGAGGATTAAAAACGGCATGATAAAACAGACGATGAAGACCGTCCATGCCAGGCCGTTCCAGGGGGCGGTCATGGTACGTTCAATGATGTAGCTCGTCTCTTCCGGGATGTTTGCATACCAGATCACCACAAACTGGGAATAGAAAAAATCTCCCCACACAATGCTGAATCCGAAAAACAGTGTGCTGATGTCACGGAACTGGGAAGATGAGAGTTCAAAGGGAATGTTCGGATTCAGGTGAAGAAGGGAGGCCAGAAGAATCAAACCGCCGAATCCGATCAGCGTGGCTTTGATGAACGAGTAGGCACCGAAAAGGGTTGAATACCAGTGGACATCCATGCTCATGATCAGATCGAACCCCATCAGTGACAAAGTCAGGGCAAAGGCCAACATGTACCAACCGGCAAATAGGGTCATCCGTTTTTTAATGATTTCAGGGTTATGAGGAGTCCGTTCAAAATATTTTAATAAAAATCGTTTCAGGCGGGTGTTCGGGGGGGCATTTTTTAGCCGGAATTTAAGCATGTGGTAAAGATAGCCGAATCCAAGGGCGTAGAGGATCAGAAACGCGACCAGTTCCCGGGAGAACAAAAACGGAATGTTGAGCCAGGCTGCTTTGCCGTGGAGATCTTGTCCGATCCACGGGAACACGTGATTCTGTCCCAGAAAAAGCAAAAT
>QKDP01000138.1 GCA_003252055.1 Desulfobacter postgatei
GGCAAAGATGATAGTGGAAAAGTCGTCAGGCAAAGTGCTTGGGGTCCATATGACAGGCCCCCATGCAACCGATTTGATTGCCGAAGCCACCCTGGCCATTCGCAAGGGGCTTACTGCAAAGGATCTTGCACACACCATCCATGCGCATCCCACTTTGGCTGAAATTATGGGAGAAGCAGCTTTAAAAATATTAGGTAGCCCGCTGCATGGATAAACCATTATTTAGCTGACGGGTGGATTCACATTGAATTCGCTCATTTTATATAGCAGAGTTTTATAGGACACTTTTAAAATTTTTGCGGCTTTGGATCGGTTCCACCCCACTCTTTCAAGTACAAAAGCGATCACTTCCTTTTCCACTTTGTCAGCGGCCAGTTTCTTTATTTTTTTCAAAGAGATATCTTCAAACAGTTTTTCCGAACTTGTGGACAGGTCTACGAATTCTGAAATGATTTTCATCCGCTGATTTTCAGGTTCAATATCAAGGGAAAAAGTAGGCGAATGCATGGCAGAACCGGCTAATTGCGCCTGGAATATATCTTCAGAAGACGATGTTTCCGGGGTGTATGCGTCGTTAGGTAACTCTTCAAAAATTTTATCCCAGGAATTGAGTACCATCTGTTTTTTTATACAGTTTTGCAACTGGCGCACATTACCGGGCCAGTGATAACTGCAAAGGCGGGCCATGGTCTGACTGTCAGGCCTTTCTGCCTGGGTTTCCGGGTATTCTGACAAGTATTTTTTAAAGTAATATTCAAGCAGGACCGGGATATCCTCGGTACGTTCGCGAAGGGGCGGAATATCTATTTTAATAATATTAAGCCGGTAAAAAAGATCTTCTCTAAAGGTTTTGTTTTTTATTTTTTCTTCAAGGCTCTGGTTGGTTGCCGCAATGACCCAAACATCAGTTTTAAAATCCTCGTCCGATCCCAGCGGAGAAAATTCCCCGCTTTGGAGCACGTGGAGCATTTTGGATTGAAGGGCAAGGGGCATATCCCCGATTTCGTCGAGAAAAAGAACGCCTTTGTTTGCAGTTAAAAATTTTCCGTAGCGTTTTTTGTGCGCCCCGGTAAAAGCGCCTTTTTCATAGCCGTAAAGTTCTGATTCCAGAAGGGTTGCAGGCAAAGCAGCACAATTTATTTTGACAAAATTGTTTTGAGACCGATTCGATTCAGCATACAGTCTCCGGGCAACCACTTCCTTGCCAACACCGGTTTCTCCTGTAATCAGGATGTTCAGGCAGGTTTTGGCCACATGGTTGATCAGTTCTTTGATTTTCAGAATAGGGATGGAGATGCCTATCAGCGGAGTTGGTGAAGTCATATTTTATAACGCCCTCTTTTTCCGAATCTTTTGTATAGCTAATGAAAATCAATAATACGTTATGTCCATATCTTAATTTTCTTGGTATATGCAAGGAAAAAAAATATGAGTGTGAAAAAAAATACCCAATTCATTGAGTAAAGCAGGAAACAGAAAAATGAACGGTCTTAACTGCCTTGCCTAAAAACAAAATTCATATTATAAATCTGTTTCTGCACTTGGACCTGACAAAATTTCAGGGAGACAGAAACTTTCTGCTGTTTTGCAATTGTTAGACTGGATATATATAGCAACTTAGGAAATTCAATGAAAAAATCAATTATCAGAGGCTCAGGCTTCTTTGTTCCGCCCCATATTGTCACCAATCAGGATCTGACCGAATTTATGGATACTTCCGATGAGTGGATCCGCCAGCGTACCGGCATCCATCAGCGCCACTGGGTTACCGAGGAAGATGTCTGCGGTGCATCGGATCTGGGCACCAAGGCCGCCCGTATGGCACTGGACAAAGCGGGCTGGAATCCTCAAGATCTCGATTTTATCATTTTTGCCACCCTAAGTCCGGATATTATGTTCCCGGGGGGCGGGTGTCTTCTGGCGAGAAATCTTGAGCTTGATTCCACACCAGCCCTGGACATCCGCCAGCAATGCACCGGATTTTTGTACGGGTTTGCCACAGCAGATGCCTATATCAAATCCGGGCTTGCCTCAAGAATTCTTCTGGTGGGTGCAGAAGTACATTCCACAGGTCTTGACAAAAGCACCAGGGGCAGGGATGTTACGGTAATCTTTGGTGACGGCGCTGCGGCCCTGTGCATTGAAGCGGTTGACACGAATGAAAACGTGGGCCTGATTGCCTCGGCATTGCATGCAGACGGCCATTTTGCAGATACCTTAAAAATCGAACTGCCTGCTTCCAATCTTTTCAAGCGCCTGCCCGATGATGTTCCCATTGATGACCCCCGATATTTTCCGGTGATGGACGGTCCTGCCATATTTAAAAAAGCGGTGCGCATGCTGCCTAAGGTGACCATGGAAGTGCTGAAAAAAGCCGGGATGGAGTTGTCTGATATTGATCTTGTTGTGCCCCACCAGGCCAATAAACGTATTAACCAGGCCTTTGGCCAGTTTCTCAAGCTGCCCGAAGATAAGATTTTCCATAATATTGAAAAATACGGCAATACCACAGCTGCCAGCATTCCTTTGGCACTTCATGAAGCCATTGAAACCGGCCGTATTGGCAAATCCGGGGATGTTGTACTTTTTGCCGGCCTTGGTGCCGGTCTGACCTGGGGGGCGTCCCTTTATAGATTCCCCTGATTTCTTTCCCTGTATTTTTCTTGCTCGTGCTCTTAACCTTTCTCCTGCTCGAATTCATAGCCTGGAGCAAGATTAAGTGCACGACAAAGTATCAACTCATTTCTGAAACAAAAGATCCAGGTAAAAATTATCCGTTTTTGATGCACAGGCAAACGTATATGACGGATCCTGGTTTTTTGCGGCCATCTGTTTTCGAATATCCCCGGCCATGACCTTGCCTAACTCCACACCAAACTGGTCAAAGGGGTTTACACCGAGAATGAATCCTTCCAGAACGGTTCTGGCCTCGTAAAAAGAGAGCAGCATACCAACACTTTCCGGTTCCAGGTTATCAATGGTAATGATTGTTGAGGGGCGATTGCCGTCAAAATTTCTGGCCGGATCATCGGAGCTGCGGCCAAGGGCGAGTGCACCGGCCTGGGCCAAAAGATTGGCCCACAGTTCCTGGTGGTTGGTCACCCCTTTGGATATTGCCTGAAGCCCAGTGTATCCCGGCGCTTTTACACCGATGAAATCAATGGGAAAAGACTTTCCCTGGTGGGCCAGCTGAAAAAATGAGTGCTGGGCATTGGTGCCGGGCTCCCCGAAGATAATGGTGCCGGCCGGCTGGGTCAAAGGCTGTCCTTTGGGGGAAACCGATTTACCAAGGCTTTCCATATAAAGCTGCTGGACATGGGGGCTGAGCCGGGCTAACCTTGACGCATAGGGAATAATGGCCTGGGCGGGATATCCCATATACAGGGTGTTCCAGATGGAGATCAAGGCCGCGGTTAAGGCGATATTTTTTTCTGCCGGACTCTCAAGCACATGGGTATCCATTGTCCTGCAGCCGTCCAGAAAGCGTTTGAAAACATCATGCCCCAAGGCCAGACTTAAAGGCAGCCCACCCACAGCCGAGGATACCGAATACCTGCCGCCGATGAAATCAAACATGTGAAAGGAAGCGAGCACTGGTGTACCGGGATCGTCTCCCGGACTTCCTTTTGCTGTGATGGTAACCATGTGATCTAAAGGGGAGATACCCTGGTCTTTGAGCCATGTGTTGACCTGGTTGAGGTTGGCCATGGTTTCGGTGGTGGTATAGGATTTGGAAATCACGATCCAAAGGGTGGTCTCTTTATCAATGGACTCGATGATCCGGGCAAAATTGTCAATATCCACGTTGGGCAGAAATAAAAGATCCATTTTTCTGTCAGGCCCGGCCAGGGCCTGGTAAACAAATTCACACCCAAGATATGATCCGCCAATACCAATGACAACCGCCTGGGTAAAAGGTTTCCCACACGCCGAGCAGATTTTGCCTTCATGGACTGATGTGCAGAATTGTTCTATTTTTTCATTGACTTGTTGCATCTGCGCTTTTACGTCCCCCCCCTTAAATAAAAGCGGGGAAGGGCCTGTGCCCCGGGCCGCAGTATGCAGTGCTGCACGCTTTTCGGTGGGATTTACGATTTCTCCTTGGGTCATTTCACTAAATTTTTTTAGTGCATTGGACAAGGTTTGAGATTCATGCAGCAAAGATAACGCATTTTCATTAAGTCGCTGACGTGAAAAATCCATAAAAAAGCCGTCAATGCCAAGACTGAAATCAAAAAAACGCCCGGGCCGGCTTAAAAGCTGCCGCAGATGGTGATCCGATGTGCCAAGATTCCGGGCCGCTTTTGTCAGTTCTTTATGAAGTTTTTTTATGGAAGGGTCATCCGGATAAAGCAAACCAGCCGGGCTCATATTTATTTCTCCTTGCAATTGAGGTGTCCACGATTATGATGTGATGGATTTGCTTGCCTGTTCTTCATTTATAGAATAAAAATTGATGAGAATAAAGCCTTAGGAATATAATTTAAAATAGTTCCCATAATTTTCTAACTTCGAAAAACTTGACAATGATCTATCAACCCATCTAACATATTTGAACCATGAATATAAAAAAGATTGAGGCCCTGTTAAAAAAAGGGGTGAACATCCCAAATCCTTCCACCGTGTTTATCGGTGATGAGGTTGATCTTGGGCGCATATCCCCGGACGGGGTAACGCTTTTTTCCGGCACCAAACTAATTGGTGCGCAGACTCTGATTATGCCGGGTACCGTTCTGGGTTACGAAACGCCGGTGACAATTGAAAACTGTCTTATGGGGCCAGGGACAAAGCTACACGGCGGATATTTTCAGGATACCGTGTTCATGGGGGGCAATGTTTTTGGTTCGGGCGGGCATGTGCGAAAGGGCTGTATCCTTGAAGAACAGGCCAATGCCGCCCACACCGTGGGACTCAAGCAGACCATTCTTTTTCCCTTTGTTACCCTTGGCAGTCTGATCAATTTCTGCGATTGCCTCATGGCCGGCGGCACCAGCCGCAAGGATCATTCCGAGGTGGGATCGTCCTTTATTCATTTTAACTATACCCCGAACCAGGACAAGGCTACTGCCTCCATGATGGGCAATGTCCACCAGGGCGTGATGCTCAACCAGCGGCCTGTGTTCCTTGGGGGGCAGGGGGGACTTGTGGGGCCGGTCAGAATTGCCTTTGGATGTATCAGTGCAGCCGGGTCCATTATCCGGAACAGCGAATTGCGGTGCGACCGGCTGATCATGGGCGGAACAATGAGCAATGCTTCCATTCAATGGCGTCCAGGTATCTACACCCGGCCCGACAGGATTTTGACTGAAAATGTTTTTTATATTTCAGGGCTGTATGCCTTAAAAGCCTGGTATCATTTTATTCGTACGCTTTTTACCTGGAACGGGATGTCCAAGGCCCTTGTCGCCGGATTGCTGGAAAATATAGACATCTGTATTCAGGAGCGGATAAAGCGTTTGATTGATTTTGGTGAAAAACTTAAATTGTCAAAACAAATTCTGCTTCAAAGGGGAAAAGGGCAGGGCAGTCAGGTTGTTGCCGTCCATGACACGGTTCTGGAAAAATTGTCCCAGGCTTCAGAGAGATTTGATCAGGCTGATAATGATCTTAAAACCCCTGGACCGGATGGGGAAAGATTTATACAATACATTGAAATTCAAAGTATTCATAGCAAGACAGATTACATTGGATTTATTCGGGGCCTTGACGAATCGATTTCGATCCTAGGGTCAACATGGCTTAAGAGCATTGAAGACCGGATTGTTGGGGCGTTTTTACAAGAAACTAGAAAATAGAAACAAGATACAAGAGGGCGAAGCGCCTTCGGCGCTTATTTTAGCCCTGCATTGTTAATTGGCTGTTATAAAAAAATTAAAAAGCAGGATAACCATTTTCAATGGGACAATTATTTGGAACGGACGGTATACGGGGCAGGGCAAACACCTATCCCATGACATGCGACCTGGCCATGAAAACAGGCCAGGCTGTTGGCATTTTAATGCAAAAGTCTTCAAACCAATGCGTGGTAATCGGGCGGGATACCAGGATTTCAGGCCAAATGTTTGAATCTGCGCTTGCTGCGGGGATTGCTTCCGTCGGTATTGATGTGATGATAGCCGGTGTTATTCCCACTCCGGGGGTGGCGTATCTAAGCAGTGCCATTGAATCCTGCGGAGCCGGCATCATGATCTCCGCCTCCCATAATCCCTATTATGATAATGGCATAAAAATCTTTCAAAAAGGCGGCATTAAACTGTCCGATGACCAGGAGGCTGACCTTGAAAAAATTATCCTTGGCCCACCCATTGACCTGTCTTCAAAAATTGGAACCATTGCATCTGCAAATGATGCCCAGGCCAGGTACGCACAGTTTCTGCTTAAAAAATTTGAGTTTCAAGAAAAAGAAAAAAAACTCAAGCTGGTTATTGATACGGCTAATGGTGCTGCCAGTTTTTGCGCCCCCGGAATATTCACGCCTGGCATTTTTGATGTAAGTTTTATTCATAACCAGCCAAATGGAACAAATATAAATGAAGAATGCGGTTCCCAGCATACAAAAGACTTAAGCGAATCTGTATTAAAACTTAAAGCAGATCTCGGCCTTGCCTTTGATGGTGATGCAGACCGTCTGATTGCCGTGGACGAAACCGGGCAGCAGATTACAGGCGATACCTTGCTGGCTGTTTTGTCCGGATTTGCCAAACAGGCCGGCAAGCTTGACAATAATGTCGTTGTGAGTACGGTCATGAGCAATGTGGGATTTGGCAATGCCATGGCGCAATTAGGAATTAAGCATGAAGTAACCGGGGTAGGGGACAGAAAAGTTTTGGCGCGCATGAAAGAAGCCGGTGCCGTTATCGGCGGGGAAGATTCAGGGCACATGATTTTTCTGGACGAACAGACCACAGGCGACGGTATATTATCGGCATTAAAGCTTATAGAGGTGATGCTGGAAACCCAAAAGCCTTTATCCGAACTGGCTAAAGTTATGACCGTTTATCCCCAGGTACTGATCAATGTTGAAGTGGACGCATCCAGGCCTGATTGCATGAAAATGCATAGGGTTGCAGATGCAATTAAAGCGGTTGAATCACAGCTTGGCAAGCAGGGCAGGGTGCTTGTGCGGTATTCAGGGACTCAACCGTTGCTCAGGGTAATGGTTGAAGGCCCCGAAGAAGACCTGACCCGTCAATGCTGTGAGAAGATCTGTGAGGCCGTAAGAAAGAGTTTATAATGGATAAAAAAGAGAATCAGGCGCTTCCATTTCGACTGACCATAGGTGTGACAGGCCATAGAAAACTTCAGAATATTGAGTCCCTGAAAAATACACTTCAGGCCGTTTTTTGAAGACATCCGTCTTAAAAATTCAGGCAGCGCTCTCACGCCGGTAAAATGGTGTGCGCTGACCCCCTTTGGCCGAGGGGGCGGACCGGCTCATAGCAAATGAAATTCTGAAACAGGATAAGGACAACAGCATGAAAGTCCTCCTCCCCTTGACCCTAGAGGATTGCCTTGAAACTTGTAGGGTTGCCACTGGTAATTGTCACTATCGGTGGTGAATTCATGAATAGTCAGTCAGAAATTTAGAGAAATCCTTCGATTTCAACCTGTTTAATAGCCGATTGATTTTAGAAACCATCCCTGAAAGGAACCACCGAATGGCAGCTATTGACGCTTCGTTTGTGCCCAAAAGTGGGAAACACAGTTATGGGATCGACTATTTCTGGAGCGGGGTTGTAGGCCGATCCAAAAA
>QKDP01000139.1 GCA_003252055.1 Desulfobacter postgatei
GGCCTGAAAAAACTCAGACGTTTTCCATTGCCTATCTACAACATGATCTGCTGCCGCACCCTTTGCACCCGGCGTGCGGTTCCAGGCTGTATTCAAGGTGGAATCCCGTGCCTGCAAAATCAACACCCACGGAACCTGCTTTTTCCAGCATTAAGATGAAAATTGCAATGTTCACCGATACATTTTACCCAAAAGTGGATGGGATAGTTACGTCCATACTTAATTTCTCAAAAGAGCTTATAAAGAAAGGGCACGAAGTAATAATCTTTTGCCCTACCTACTCTGATTCCAAAGAGCTTAAGATAAAGGGATTGTCAGTGTATAGGTTTTTCTCATTTTCTCTCCTTCCCTATAAGGACGTAAAGATAGCAATCCCTAATATCTTTAAGGTCCTGAAACTTTTGAAAAAACATAAGCCAGACCTAATACATATACATACCCCCGGCCCATTAGGTTATATTGGTACCATCTCGTCTAAGGTGCTTAAGATTCCAAGTGCTGGTACATACCATACCCTCGTATCTCAGCAGATGATGTACATCTCTCCTGCAAATCTTCTTAACATTAAAAAAGCCATAAACAAGGCAGCACATACGACCGCTCCTAAAATATTCCGGGAAGGACAGGACGAATGCAGCGGATTTGCCTGCAAAGAAGACATTAGTCAAGATAACATCGGTAAAAAGATCGCCTGGATCGTATCATGTGGAATATACAATAATTGTGACCTGGTTATTGTTCCTTCAGACCCAATTAAACGGATACTTAAGGAAAAAGGGATAAAAAGAAGCGTGATAACCGTTTCAAATGGAATCCATACGGATTTGTTTATTCCCAAAAAAAAATATAATAAAAAGATTAGGAAGATTATCCATGTTGGAAGGATATCCTTTGAGAAGAATGTGGATAGGATAATAAAGGCTTTCTCATTATTGGCGAAAAAGTATGATCATGTAAATTTGGATATAATAGGGGGTGGTCCAGCCATAAAATCATTGAAAGACTTGTCAAAGAAAATGGGCTTAAGCAAAAGGATAAACTTTTTAGGTTATATATCTCATAATAAGCTACCACCCTACTACCGGAAATCAGACTTTTTTGTTACATGTTCTACGATGGAAACCCAAGGCTTGGTAATATTAGAAGCAATGTCTTCAGGTATTCCAGTAATCGGTGCAAATGCTTTTGCAATTCCAGATATAGTTAAGAATGGAAAAACAGGTTTTGTTTTTGAACCCACTGATATTGAAGAATTAGCAGATTACATGGAATTATTGGTCAAGAATCCTATTTTAGTAGAGAAATTTGGTAAAAACTCAATTATTTTGGCAAGAAAACATGATCTAAAAAAGACATCAAGATTATTAGATGAAACTTATCAGAAAATCAGGCAAGCCTTGATATAATTTTCTCTATCATTTCTGCTCTCAAGATTTTTTAACCATCAAGATTAAGATGTATCGGGAAGCAAAGGCACAAAAACCAAAACCTTTTCCCATGAAGGATCAGACCAGAAAAGGTCTTTGGAGCATTTTTTCATACAGGTCAAGATAGCTTTCAGCGCAGCGGCTGTGGTTGAATTCAAGTACAGATTCAGTCATGATCCTGCGGATCTGGTGTTCTTTTTCATCCGGGTCCAGGAGGAAAAAATCCATGGCACGGTCCACGGCCCAGTTCAGTCCCTGGGCATCGTGCACATTGAAAATAAATCCATTGCCCGTAGAGTGCTCAGCATCCAGTTGCCTGACCGTGTCATTCAGGCCGCCTGTGTCAAATACAATGGGCAGGCTGCCGTAAATCCCTCCGATCATCTGGGGCAATCCGCACGGCTCAAAGGAAGAGGGCATGAAGATAAAATCACTGGCTGCAAATGCCTGGTGGGACAATTGTTCGCTGAAACAACAGATACTGATCCGCTGGTGCAGGTCATGGAAATTGACAATATCGTGGAAGAGTTGCTGATACGCCCCGTCCGCCACAGATACAATCTGAATACCGGTATCCCAGTAACGGGAAATAATATCATACATGATTTCTGCCAGAAGCGCACACCCCTTTTGCACAGGGTTCAGTCGGGATGGCCAGAAAAACAGCGGCGCATCGGGGTTTATCTCAAGGCCCACGGGGTTCTGCAGAAAAATCTTATTCTGGTTTTTCTGGACCCGGTGGTTTTTGGGTCTGTAATTGAACTGGACCATCTCATCCACGGCTGGATTGAATTCGGGCTCAGGTGCATTTAAAATGCCTGTGGCGCATCCGGCATGCCATTTGTGGGCCAACTCCGCTTGAAGTTCCGGTTCCACAAAGGGGTGGCGGTTTTCAACAATCTCACGCAGGAAAGTGGGACTTACCGTGTTCACATAATGGGCGGAAAACACCCCTGACGCCAGAAAATCCACCCGGTTGGTACCCCGGCTCTCCTCGTAGTTACAGGGCGTATATTTGAAGTAGAGCCATTGCCAGAAGGCTGCCGCATCAATACCCCTGTCCTCAATTTCCGCCATGGTGGAAGTCATGGTATGGATGTTGTGAATGGTGAACAGGCACGGGATCCCGTAACGCCTTGCCATGGCCGGAATCAGCCCGGTCATCCAGTCGTTGCAATGGATGATGTCCGGCTCCACCCTTGGGATGATGTTGTTGATTACCTCCCGCTGAAATGCCAGGGACACCTTGAGGTCCTTATCCGAATAACCGGAATAGACACCGTCATTGTAAAGGAACGCCCGGTCTACGGCAAAATGAATTCATTTTTCATGCAGGCGCCGGCGGATTTTTTCCACCTCCCGGTGATGCCGTGGTTCATTATCGCCCGGATAGATGGACCTGTAGTCGGGTATGGCCACATGCACATCGCAGTTCAGATCATACAACGCGGAGATCAGTGCTGCCGACACATCTGCCAGGCCTCCGGCCTTGGCTGAATAATCATCGGCGTCAGGGCTGATACCCTCGGACAGATAGGTGACTTCCGGGGTTACAATAAGAATTCTTGGTCTGGACATGACCACCTCCCATTTTCTGGTTTTCGGAATGCTTCCGGTACTAGCCATAATGACTGACTGGTCGCAAACGAATGATAGACAATGGCAAAACCGCTGTAATTTTGTCCCCCGAATTCATCAATGCAATGCGCTTCAATTTTCAGCAGGCAGGTCAAGGAGACTGTCGACCATTTCCAGCCGCCGGAACATGGCGCGTTTTTTCACTTGATGCGCATGCATGCGACTGAGGATATCCCGAAGACAACGGACTGTTCCGACGATATTAGGCCCCTTGTTGAGCATGACACATTCGGCACGGGCACCCATGGCGGCATCAGAAATTTCCGCTCTGGACGGCAGTCCTCTTTTAGCTAACCCCTCAAGCACCTGGGTGGCCCATATGACCGGCATGTGCGCCGCTTCACACATCCACAGAATCTCTTCCTGAACCTCGGCAAGCCTCTCCCAGCCGCATTCCACAGCAAGGTCGCCGCGGGCAATCATTACGCCTGATGCAGGGCTGCGCAGCGCCATGGTCAGCAGCATGGGAAGATTGTCAACGGCCTGCCGATTCTCGATTTTCAGCACAATACCGATATCCGTTCGATTCAATCGCCGCAGTTCCTGCTCCAGATGTTCAAGGTCCTCTCTGCGTCTGACAAAGGAAAAATTAACGATGTCCGCATGCCGGGCGATAAATTCAAGGTCTTCGATGTCCTTTGCGGTCAGAGCGGGTAAATGCAGTTCCGTGTCCGGCAGATTGATTCCCTTATCCGACTGCAGACGGTCCCCCTGCTCCTGGGCTCTGGTGATTTCGGCAACCAGGTGGGTTTGGGCTGTCTTTACGACAATCCCGGCAATCTTGCCATCGTCAAAGAGAATACGATGACCCATCTGCACGTCTTTGAATATTTCAGGAAGCGTACAGCCGATGCTGGGGCGGTTCAAAAGTTTTCCCTGTTCGTTATAACTGGCCGGATGGCCGGGGATATCGGTATTGGTTACGGTAAGCAAATCGCCTTTGCGAAGGATAATGGAACGTTGTTTAGCAGGCACATTGCCCACGGTGAGCTGTTTTCCGGTTTTTCTTTTCTTGTCTGCAGATTCAAGATGCATCTGTATTCCGGGAATGACATATGCCGTGCTGTTGGATTCCGCCCACAGCCCATGATCGTTTTTGGCGGTGACGTCAAGTACCCGGTTCCGTCCTCTGGTATCTGTAAAGCGCAATCTGTCTCCCGGGTTCAGGGTTGGCAAAAGCGTGCCGGTAACCGGAAGAAGTACGGTATTTGAATCTTGCGGGAAAAGGCCTGGCTCATCCACAGACGTGCCGGAAAAGGAGATCCAGATTCGCGCCGGCAGAATCACACGCCCCAGTTCATCCCGTTTGGGTTTCCATCGAAGCACATGGGGACCGGGTTCAATCTCGGCGGTGCGTATTTTGGGGCCGCATAGATCCATGGCGACTCGGCAATGCCGTCCCAGTTCCCGTTCTGCTTTTCTCAAGTTATCAATCATGGCCAACCAGACATCCCGGTTATCGTGGGCACAGTTCACCCGCATGATGTTCATGCCGGCATCCACAAGGTCGCGCACAAGGCTGTAATCTTCCGCAGCGGTGTCAGGCATGGTGACCATGATGGCAGGTCCCATGGTTTCCGGCTGATCTCCAAGAAGCTTTTTGGTATTTTTCTCCATGCAATGCCGGCCGCTGGAAAACGTGACCGGCTTCGCCTCTTCGGTGAGCAATGCCACCTTTTTCCCCGTTATTTCCTGCATGATGGACAATACAGAATCAATGGTGTCAATCACACTTGATTCACAGCGTCCAAGCGAAGAGAGTCCCAACCGGGCAAGTTTCAACTGCAGGATTGGAATGTTACGGCTGCGCAAGGCAATATAATGCAGCAAATTACGGATACTGGGATGTCTTTCAGAGGGAATCGCCTTGAGCTGTTCAGCATAAGCGGATTCTTTTTTGAGCATCTCGGACCGGATCTGGCTTAACTCTGTGATAATCTCGTCTATCTGCTCACTTTGCCAGCGAATTCGCTCTTTCAGACTCGTACGGTCACTAAAGTACCCGGGGGTGACACCCGCATCCTTTTCGGTGTTCATATGATCATCTCCATGCATACTTATCCGAACTCTTAAGACGGAACCGGTTTTGTGTCAACTTGCATAGATGGGTTTAACAAAAGCCTAATATTAAGGTACAGGTGAAGGGGAAAAGGAAACGATGGAATCAAAAATGGTTAAATTAACACACTTCTAATGTTTTTCTAATACAATTCATGTATTATTGATCATAAAAGATATAGCTCAGGGGAAGGGGGTATTATGATTAAACGAATTAAATGCAAGATAGACAAGGAAGACATCGTGCTATTAAAACGGTATAGAATTAAGTGCCTCCATAACAAAATCAAGCGATATAGTGGACTCTTGATTGCTGCCGGAGGGATAATAGCAGGTGTTTTGTTCGACCTCCCTGTTATAGGAGTGATATCTTTTACTGTTATTCCCATAACTTTGTTGCTGTTAATATTTTTCCAATTATCATAAATAGAACGCACCCGCTTCTACATGTCACCTATAAATTGATAAAGATCCGTTAGTAAACTTATCCTTAATGCCCATAGAAAGGGGGCGTAAAATGGAACAAGAAGTGGATATTGACTGGGTAATCGAGCAGTTGAAGGACCGGTACCTTGAGCGGCTGGCTGAATTAAAGACAGCCAACAAAAAAGAAAAATCCCTGCTGCATTGCATCATCATTGGCTATGAATCATCGTTGCAGCTCCTGGGCCAGCAGGATTGGCTACAGGAATACCCGTTCGAACCGTGAACCTATCATATTGTTGTCAAAAACCAAGCAGCAGCCTTGTAATTGTGAAATAGCAGTAAACGCTGATAAGGTCCATGGTGGTGGTGACAAGGGGGCCTGTGGCCACGGCCGGATCAATATTGAGCCGCTGGAAAATCATAGGCACCGAGGTTCCCACCAAAGCAGCCACGGTCATGGAAGACAAAATTGAACACCCGACAACTACGGACAATGCCCAGGAAAAGGATTCGGCCATAAAACTGAACTTGACCACAACCGCAATCAAACCGCCATAGGTTAGCCCCAGGATAAACCCCACGCCAAGTTCCCTGGAAATGACCTTGGCAAAATCCCGGATATTCACCCGGCCCGTGGCAATCCCCCGCACCACGATGGTGGCGCTCTGGGTACCGATGTTACCCCCCATGCCCATGATGATGGGAATAAACGCAGCAAGCCCTGTCAGCTGTGCCAGGACGGATTCAAACCCACCGATGATGAAAAAGTTGGCTATCCCGCCACAGCAGCTGGCAAACAGCCAGGGCAGCCGGATCCGGGTGCCTTTGAGGATGGACTGGGTCTCAACATAATCTTCACCCACACCGGCCATTTTCAACATATCTTCGGTGGCGGTCTCGTGCAGGATGTCAATGACGTCATCCACGGTAACAATACCGATAATCCGGTTGTCATCGTCCACAACCGGTATGGCCAGGAAATCATACCGGGAGACCAGCCGGGCCACCACATTTCTGTCCGTATAAGGCTTGACCGATACAATATCCGTTGCCATAAACGATTTAAGCGGCTTATCAGGGGATTCCACCACCAGCTGGCGAAGGGAGCTGACCCCCATAAGCTTGCCATAGCTATCTATCACATAGATGTAAAAAGGCATCTCAACATCAAGATATTTGTCCTGCAATGCTTGGATAACCTCCTTTGCCTTAAGGTCTTCTGCCAGGGCCACGTAATCCTTGACCATGAAGCTGCCGGCGGTATCCTCGTCATAGCTCATGATCTGCTCGACATTGTAAGATTCTTCCTTTTTCATTTTGGACAGAATCTTGTCGGACAGTTCCTCGTCCAGATACCCGAGCAACTCGGCAGCATCATCCGAGGCCATGTGATCAAAAACAGTCACCAGCTTGTCAAAATCTATGATTTTGACAAACCCCACAAAGGTATTTTCAGACAGGTACGAAAACAGCAGGCCGATATCCTCGGGATTGTCCAGCAGATTGAAAAGTTTTTCCTGGTTAAGGGGGGTCAGATTCTCAAAAACAATGGCCAGGTCTGCCATGTGGGTTTTTTTTATGATATTGAGCAGCTGCCTGTTGGCCCCCCGGCGCAACAATCTTGTAATACTGGTCTCAAGTATCTGGATTTGCTCTTTTCGCATTGATGTTTTTCCTCCAGGCAGACAGTATTTTTTTTACCCTGCACTATTCCGCAACGCTGTTTCCATTTCCTGTTTGACGGTTTTAAGACTTTCAATCGCTTCCACACGTTTTTTGCGGTTTTCTTCAACGATTTTTCGGCCCTCATCACAGATCTGTACCAGTGTATCTTTCATGGAGATCAGCAGAGCTATCTTGGTGGCATAATCCCCTTCGGATTTTTTAGCTTCCAGGATGGCATCTTTCATGGTGCGGTTGCGAAACTCTTCCACCCGTTTCATCATGGCTTCTTCGTCTTTGCGGCCAAGCTGCAGCTTGCGCAGACGGGCTGTTGTCACGATATCGATGACTGCTTCTTTTAAGGCCGGGATCACAAAGATGATTTTGTCCACCAGGTTGTCCATCTCAATGTTGATGGCATCCTGGATGGCGCGGATTTTGGGAATAGTGGTGGCCGCCCGCTTGGTAAAGGAGATCTGCAGATTGACCAGCCGGTGGTTGAATGATTCCAAACTGTTGCCAAAATCCTGGA
>QKDP01000360.1 GCA_003252055.1 Desulfobacter postgatei
TATATTATCGGCCAGAATGACGCCAAAAAATCAGTGGCTGTGGCGTTAAGAAACCGATGGCGCAGAATGCAGCTGGAACCGGACCTCCAGGAAGAGATTGCACCTAAAAATATCATCCTCATCGGCCCCACAGGGGTTGGCAAAACCGAAATTGCCCGCCGCCTTGCCAATTTGACGGATTCCCCCTTTTACAAGGTGGAGGCATCCAAATTCACCGAGGTGGGGTACGTGGGCCGGGATGTGGAGTCCATGATCCGGGACTTGGTGGAACTCACCGTGAACATGCTCAGAGGCCGTCAGCAGGAGGCAGTTCAGGAAAAAGCGGTAAAAATCGCCCGGGAGCGGGTGCTTGATATCCTTTTGCCTTCTCAAAAAAGCAGTCCGGTATTCGGGTTTGATACCGGGGATGATAATTCACAAAAGCCTGAAGATAATCCCCCTGCCCATACCCGGGAAAAGCTTGGTAAAATGCTTGATGAAGGTAAGCTTGACGACCGTAAAATAGATATTGATGTCCAGGAAAAAAACTTCCCCGTGGTGGAAATTTTTTCAAATGCCGGCATGGAGGAGATGGGTATCAATATGAAGGATATGCTTGGCAATTTAATGCCCAAAAACACCAAAAGCCGCAATGTAAAGGTTAAAGATGCCCTTGCCCTGATTGCCCAGGAGGAGGCGGCCCATCTGGTGGACATGGATGAGGTGAAAAACGAGGCCATTGTCATGGTGGAGCAGTCCGGTATTATTTTCATCGACGAGATCGACAAGATTGCGGGCAAGGATAAAAGCCACGGACCGGAAGTGTCCAAGGAAGGGGTGCAAAGGGATCTTTTGCCCATTGTGGAAGGCAGTTCCGTGCCCACCAAATACGGTACCGTGAAAACAGATCATATCCTGTTTATTGCTTCGGGCGCCTTTCATGTATCCAAACCCTCGGACCTTATTCCGGAGCTGCAGGGAAGGTTTCCCATCCGGGTGGAACTCTCCTCTTTAGGCGCATCTGAATTTGCCCGTATTCTCACCGAGCCTAAAAATGCCCTGGTGCTGCAGTATATTGCTTTGCTGCGCACCGAAGGTGTTCACTTAACTTTTACCCAGGGGGCTGTGGAGAAAATTGCCCGGATTGCCGTTGAGGTGAACGCATCCATGGAAAATATCGGGGCAAGGCGGCTTCATACACTTATGGAGCGCCTGCTTGAAGAAATTTTATTTGATGCCCCGGATGTCGAAAACACCGCCATCACCATTGACTCTGATTTTGTTGAAAAACAGTTGTCAGATATTGCCAGAAACCAGGACTTAAGCAGGTATATTCTATGAAAAATACTGTTGCAGACATATTAATAGAGGCCTTGCCCTATATTCAGAAATTTTCCGGAAAAACCGTGGTGATCAAGTATGGCGGACACGCTATGGTGGATGAGGACCTGAAAACCAATTTTTCCAAGGACATCAGCCTGCTTAAAACCATCGGGGTCAAGCCGGTGGTGGTCCATGGCGGCGGTCCCCAGATCAATGAGGTGCTCAAAACCATGGGGATCACATCCACCTTTATCAAGGGCATGCGGTACACGGACCATGCCACCATGGATGTGGTGGAGATGGTTCTAGGCGGCAAGGTGAACAAGGATGTGGTGTCCCGGATCAACCTGGAAGGCGGACGGGCCGTGGGCCTTTCGGGCAAGGATGCCGGACTGATCCTGGCCGAAAAAATGACCATTTATCACCAGGCAGATGAAAGCAAGCCGCCTGAGATCATTGATCCGGGCATGGTGGGGGATGTGTGCAGTGTAAATCCTGAAATTATTCACACGCTGAGCGACCGGGGCTTTATCCCCATTATTGCACCGGTGGGGGTGGGCAGCAAAGGCGAAACATACAATATTAATGCAGATGTTGTGGCGGCAAAAATCGCTTGCGCACTTAATGCCGAGCGCCTTATCCTTGTCACGGACGTGGACGGGGTGCTGGACAGTGACAAGACACTTATCTCTTCACTTAATGAGCAGCAGGCCCGGGAGATGATCCGGGACAACCGGATATCAGGGGGCATGATTCCAAAGGTGGAATGCGGGCTTTCCGCCGTGAATGCCGGCGTTAAAAAAGCCCATATCATTAACGGGACAATTGCCCATGCTGTTTTGCTTGAACTATTCACGGATTCAGGTATAGGCACCCAGCTGTTCGCCGGAGATTCATAGTGTTTGAACGCATAGTCACCCATTTGCGCCTTGCATCTGGGCAACTTTGCGTCCAAACACGGGTTTAGCGTTTACGCACCAAATAATTGAGGAAATATAAAATGACGATTCAACTTACCCAGGATCATGTGTTTAAGACCTATTTGCGCCAGGGTCGGCCTTTTGTCAAAGGACGGGGCACTAAACTTTATGACGATCAGGGCAATATATACACCGATTTTTTGGCCGGCATTGCGGTATGCAACCTGGGCCATTGCCACCCGGATCTCACCGCAGCCATTGCTGCCCAGGCAGGCACTCTGGTGCATGTATCCAATTTGTTCTACACAATGCCCCAGGCCGAACTTGCAAAGGTTTTGACTGAAAAATCCTTTGCCGACCGCGTGTTTTTTGCCAATTCAGGGGCCGAGGCCAACGAGGCAGCCATCAAGCTTGCCCGGCGGTTTTTCCAGGCAAAGGGAGAGGCAGCCAGGTTCAAAATTATCACCATGCAGCAAAGCTTTCACGGGCGGACCATGGCCACGCTGTCCGCCACGGGCCAGGAAAAAATCAAAAAGGGGTTTTATCCCCTGCTGGATGGATTTGCCCATGTCCCCTTCAATGATATTGAGGCGCTGAAAGCTGTTCTGGATGATACGGTGTGTGCGGTGATGATGGAACCTGTCCAGGGGGAGGGCGGGGTCATTCCTGCCGATCCCGAATATATCAAAGCCGTAAGACAGCTTTGCACGGATACCGGCACCCTGCTGATTTTTGATGAAATTCAAACCGGCATGGGCCGTTGCGGTACATTGTTCGCCCATGAATCCTATGATGTGAAACCTGACATCATGACCCTTGCCAAGGCCCTGGCCAATGGGGTTCCCATCGGCGCCATGCTGGCCACTGATGCGGCTGCCCAGGGGTTTGACGTTGGCAGTCACGGGTCAACCTTTGGCGGTACCCCCCTTGCCACGGCCGCAGCCCTTGAGGTGGTTCGTTTGATCTCTGAACAGGGTTTTCTGGCATCTGTCCGTGAAAAAAGCGCCTATTTTCTGGAACAGCTCAATGGTTTAAAGGAAAAGCATAAAAAAGTGGTGGATGTCAGGGGTAAAGGGCTGCTTATCGGCATGGAGCTGGATATTTCCAAGGGGAAAACAGCCACAGAGTACGTGTCCGAATGTTTCAAAAAAGGCTTTATTATTAATGCGATTCAGGATAAAATTCTAAGATTTGCACCGCCCCTGATTATAAAGACCGTTGAAATTAATCAGCTGGTTGCCGTACTGGACAGCCTGCTTGCAGGAGAAGATTATTGAAAAAGGATTTACTGTGTTTACTGGACCTTGAACCCCAGGATTTTACAACCCTGCTTGAAAGGGCACTAAGCCTGAAAGCGCGTCACAAAAAAGGTATTTTTGACGCCCTTCTGGCCGGCAAAACCCTGGGCCTTATCTTTGATAAGAAATCCACCCGGACCCGCATTGCATTTGAAACGGCCATGATTCAGCTGGGCGGACACTCCATATATATGAGCACCCAGGATACCCAGATATCCAGAAATGAGCCGGCAGAGGATACGGCCCGGGTTTTATCCCGGTACATTGACTGTCTGGCCATGAGAACCTTTGACCATGCGTTGGTGGAAGAGTTTGCCCAAAGCTCTACGATTCCGGTGATCAACGCCCTGACAGACGCCTTTCATCCCTGCCAGATTTTAAGCGACATCATGACCGTGATTGAACATAAAGGCGGGTATGAGAATGTCAGGATCGCCTGGGTGGGGGATGGTAATAATGTGGCCAATTCCTGGGTCAATGCCGCGTCCGTGCTGGGGCTGGACCTGATCGTGGCCTGTCCGGACAACCACCATATCAAGCCTGACATTATTGCCGCATCCGGGGCAGACACAAAAGATAATATCGTGTTCACCAATGACCCTAAAGAGGCTGTTAAGGGCGCAGATGTCGTGTATACCGATGTCTGGGCCAGCATGGGTGAGGAAGATCAGCTCGAAGGCCGGCTTAAGGCATTCAGGGGATTCCAGGTCAATGAGGAACTGCTCAAAGGCGCCAAGGATGATTGTCTGGTGCTTCACTGCCTGCCCGCCCACAGGGGTGAGGAGATTGCCGAATCTGTCCTTGAAGCCCCAAATGCGGCGTTCTGGGATCAGGCGGAAAACAAGCGGCATATGCACAAGGCCATTCTGGAGCGCTTGATTTTAGGCTGAAAGAAGAGGAATACAATATAATGAGTGAAAAATTATGGGGCGGCCGGTTTGCCGAATCCATGGATAAACTGGTGGAGTCTTTTAACGCGTCCATAGACGTGGATAAACGCCTCTATGAGAGCGACATAAAAGGCAGCCAGGCCCACCTTGAAATGATGGCAAAACAGGGGATTATCTCATCAGAGGATGCCGAAATCCTGGTGCAGGGCCTGGATACGGTAAAAGCCCGGATTGATAATAATGAAATGGAATTCACCGACGCCCTGGAAGATATCCACATGCATGTGGAGGAGAATCTGGGCGATGTCTGTGGTCCTGTGGCCAAAAAACTGCATACGGGCAGAAGCCGTAATGACCAGGTGGCTCTGGATGTGCGCATTTATCTCAAGGATGAGACTTTAACCCTCATTCAGCTGCTTAAAGATTTTCAGGCCGCGCTGGTGACCCTTGCCGATGCCAACAGAAAAACCGTGATGCCCGGATATACCCATATGCAGCGGGCCCAACCCGTATTGTTTGCCCACCACATGCTGGCATACTTTCAGATGTTCAAGCGGGATGTGGAACGGCTGGAGGATTCCCTTAAGCGCCTGGAGGTGATGCCCCTTGGTTCTGCTGCCCTGGCCGGCACCACCTTTCCCATTGACCGGGAATATACCTGTCAGGTCCTGGGATTTTGCCGGGTATCGGAAAACTCCATGGACGCAGTGTCTGATCGTGATTTTATCATGGAATTCATTTCCCATGCGTCCATCTGCATGATTCATCTGTCCCGGTTGTCCGAGGAGCTGATTTTATGGTCCACATCGGAGTTTGCCTTTATCACCATTTCCGATGCCTTTACCACAGGCTCTTCCATCATGCCCCAGAAAAAAAACCCGGATGTGTGCGAACTTGTCAGGGGCAAGACCGGGCGTGTGGTGGGCAATCTCATGGCCATTTTAACCACCATGAAATCCTTGCCCATGGCCTACAACAAGGATATGCAGGAAGACAAAGAACCCTTGTTCGATACTATTGACACCTTGAAAGTCTGTCTTGAGGTGTATACCCGCATGTTTGCGCATATTGAGGTGCACAAGGACCGGATGCGGGCCGCCTGCATGACCGGTTTTTTAAATGCCACGGATTTTGCGGATTATCTGGTCAACAAAGGCGTTGCCTTCAGAACGGCCCATGGTATTGCGGGAAAGGCCGTGGCCTTTGCCCTGGAACAGAACAAGGAACTGGATGATTTAACGCTTGAAGAGATGCGCGCCTTCAGTGATCTTGTTGAAAAGGATGTTTATAATTTCATCAGCCTGGATGCCATGGTAGCCCGGCGCAACTCCTATGGCGGCACCGGATTTGACAACGTATCCGCGGCCGTGGATGCGGCAAAAAAGGAGCTTGGACTTTGAACCGGATATTTCAGCACGTATTATTGTGTCTTTTTTTTGCCTTTTTGGGTGCAGGCATATATTTTGTGACACCGGGCTGCGGTAAAAAAGGGCCGCCCGTACCTCCGACTAGGGATGGTGATATTCCTGCTGCCCCCACAGGCCTGAAATACATGCTCAAGGATCGTGATCTGACCCTTTCATGGACCTGTGAATCTTTGCAGAATCAGGAACAAGGGCCAAAGGTTGAAGGGTTTGAGGTGTTCATGGCCACCAAACCCCTGGATGGCTGCCAAGGTTGCCCCTTTATGTTCAAATCCCTGGGCGTGGTCCCCATGCCCCGGAAAAGTTTTGTATACACCCTTGATCAGGACCTTCATTATTATTTCAGGGTCCAGACCTTGGGGCATGACCACATAAAAAGCAAGGTGTCGGATACCCTTTATATTGAATTCCCCTGATTCCTTATCCCTGACACCTGCATTTTTAAGCATCGGCACCAATGTGGGAAATAAGTTTGCCAACCTTGGCCTGGCCATCAGGCGTCTTAGGGAAACACAAGGGATTTTTATAGAAGCCCTGTCAAAATTTTATAAGACAGCGCCCCAAAATTATACAGATCAGGACTGGTTTGTGAATGCAGCCATTAAAATCAACACGGCGTATTCTCCAAAACAGCTTTTAGACGTGCTGCAAGCCATTGAAAAAGAGCAGGACCGGGACGGCAAACCCTTCAGATTTGGTCCGCGAAAGATCGATCTGGACATTATTTTTTACGGTCAAAGGGTGATGAACACGGCGACTCTTGTGCTTCCCCATCCCAGAATGCATGAACGCGCCTTTGTATTAAAACCCCTTTGCGACATAGATAAAGATCTGGTTCACCCGGTAAACGGCCTGACCGTGGGTGAACTGTTTGAAAAAATTAAAATGGATGAAAGCCAGGCAGTGATTGCCCTGGCCAAGGAGGAGACCCGTGAAATTTTTTATTGATACAGCCAATATTGAACAGATTAAAGATGCCAATGATATGGGCATGGTGGATGGTGTGACCACCAACCCCTCTTTGATAGCCAAAGAAGAGGGGGAGTTCAAAGACATTATTGCACAGATCTGCAAAATTGTTGATGGTCCTGTTTCTGCAGAAGTGATCAGCCTGGAGTATGAGGGCATGGTCACGGAGGCCCGGGAACTTGTAAAGATTGCCGATAACATTGCCGTGAAAATTCCCATGACCGTGGAAGGGCTTAAAGCGGTTAAAACATTATCCAGCGAAGGTATAAAAACCAACGTAACCCTGGTGTTTTCAGCGCTTCAGGCCCTGATGGCTGCCAAAGCCGGTGCTACCTATGTCTCTCCCTTTGTAGGCCGCCTTGACGATCTGGCCCAGGAAGGCATGGGGCTCATCGAAGAAATTGTTCAAATTTTTACCAATTATGATTTTGATACCCAGATCATTGTGGCATCGGTGAGAAGCCAACTTCATGTTCTGCAGTCTGCCCTGATGGGCGCCGATATTGCGACCATCCCCTATGGCGTGCTTAAAAAACTGGCAGCACATCATATGACCGACAAGGGCATTGAGTCCTTTCTGTCAGACTGGAACAAAAAGAATAAATAGTGTTTGACCGAAAAGTCATCCATCTGCGCCTTACATCTGGGCAACTTTGCATCCAAACACGGATTTGTTTTCAGGCACTAAATAGCAGCCGCAGTGCTGAAAAATAAGGATGTTGTTAAAATTGTCATTGACAAAAGCAGTGCATCCATCTATAAATAATTCCTGTTGCTGAGCGGGAATAACTCAGTGGTAGAGTGCGACCTTGCCAAGGTCGAAGTCGCGGGTTCAAATCCCGTTTCCCGCTCCACCAGGCGGCTTAGCCAAGGGGTAAGGCGACGGCCTGCAAAGCCGTTATTCCCCGGTTCAAATCCGGGAGCCGCCTCCAA
>QKDP01000019.1 GCA_003252055.1 Desulfobacter postgatei
CCCTTTTCTGCTCAGTGCCCTTGGAAAATTTATTTATGCACGAATGGGCTGGACATACGATCCGTTGCCGGCCTATTGGGAACCCAGATGCGTGGCCATTGGTTTTCCCCACACGACCAACATGGACACGGTCCGTGCCCTGACCTATATCAAACTTGCCGGGATTAATGCAAAACTGCTGATCAAATCCAAGTGGTTCTTTTTTCCCATGTCGATTTTTTTAAAAGGTCTTGGAGGCCTTCCGGTACGGCGTGACAAGTCCTGTGGCTTTGTGGACAGCGTAATTAAAAAGTTTGAAGCAAATGAGGACCTGGTGGTGGCACTGGTGCCCGAAGGTACCCGCAAATCTGTGTCCACAATCAAGACCGGATTCTGGTACATTGCCAAAGGCGCGGATGTTCCTATTATCTGCTGGTATATGGACAACCAGCGCCAAAGAACCCGATGGCTGGGCAAAATACATCCGGGAAAAAGTCTGGAACAAGACCTTCACAAAATACATTCAATTTATAGCCGTGCCGGATTTTCAATTCCCACCAAAATTAAGAATAATTAACCCCTAAACCTTTTTTTATTTAAAATAAAGATTGACAGTCTTAATAAGTGCCTTTAGTGTTTAAGATTCGAGTTTTTGTTGACCTGCAGTCTTTTGACTGCTTAAAAAAGACCATAAGGAGAGTTAATAGATATGTGTCGTCTGTTTGCAATCACCAGCAAGGATCCTCAATCGCCCATGCTGGCCATCAAAGCCCTTGACGTTATGAAAGAAGGGCATGACGGCTCGGGCGTGGGGCTTTTGCTCCAGGACCTTGGTGGCCCCTTTGAAGAGATGAAAGATGCCCCGATCCTGTCGGGGATCTTTACTGAAGAAGGCATCCGCCGTCTGGACCTTTTCATGATGAAGCTTGGTTTCATGACCAAGCACAAAGTCTCTTTGAAACCACCTAAAACCCAGGTAGAAGGTATCCCCAGACGACATGTCTATCTGATCAGAGCCTATGAACTGCCCGAAGGCTGGGATGCCCTGTCCCAGGAAGAACTGGCCGCAAGGCTCCTGGATGTACGGCTTAAGATCCGGGAGATGGGTGAAGCGAAAAATGACATGATCGTGTTTTCCTTCTGGCCGGACAGCATCATGATCAAGGAGATCGGGGATCCCATGAAACTGGCCGAATATCTGGGCCTTGACAGAAAAGAACTTCACGCAAGAATTATTATGGCCCAGGGGCGGCAGAACACCAACTACGCCATCAACCTGTATGCCTGCCATCCGTTCTTTATTAAAGGGTACTGCACCATGACCAATGGTGAAAACACGGCTTTTATTCCCATCAAGGATTTTCTCTCCTCAAGGAATATCCCCGGTTATACCGGTTATCAATCCGATTCCGAGGTGTTTGCCCATATCCTTCACTTTTCCATGGAAGAGCTGGGCCTGGGCATTGACGGTTATAAGCATGTGATTACACCGCTTCAGCGTGATGACCTTGAACGGCATCCCAATTTCGAATTCTTGGGTCATTTAAAAAAGAGCTGCCGCCCCTTAATTATCGACGGCCCCAATATGGTCATCGGCACCCTGCCGGATCACTCCATGTTCATGGTTCAGGACCGCAAGAAACTGCGGCCCGGCGTGGTGGGGGGCAAGCCAGGTATGTTTGCCTTTTCATCCGAGATCTGCGGACTGGACGCCGTCATCCCTGACCGGGATAAAACCACGGACTTTCAACCCATGCACCTTGATACAGTCACTGTAAGCCCTGAGCGGCAGGAGGTAAATATATGTCGTCAAACAGAAGCCTTGAACCTTCCTCTTTAAGCCTGAATGATCTGGCTTGGCAGATCGAATTTAATAATGACCGGTGTACCCTGTGCGGCCAATGCACGGCTGTGTGTCCGGTCCATGCCATCGCCCTTCATCCGTTCCAGAAACGGGCCATAAAAACATCTGTGAACCAACGTGTCGAAAACAGTAATTCTTATGACACTTTTTACGGTATCCGGCAGGACACCCGGGTTGCAAACGCCTGCATCGGCTGCGCCATGTGTACCTTGGTCTGTCCCAATGATGCCATCCGGCCCAGGAAAAATCCGGGTCTGGACAGGATGAAATTTCACATTAACCAGCATGGCATTCCCCGGCGTAGAGGCGGCCGGCGAAACGATTCGGGCTCGGTGCTTGACAGAATCAAGTTCACCAGAATTTCCATGCTCACGGACCCGGCCCTGGATGCCGGGCGCCATGAATTTGAGATGCGCACCCTTCTAGGCCGGGTGCTTCCCCCCAGGGAAACCATGAAACAACTGCGGGAAAAGGGCTGGATTCCACCGGTCAGGGAGATTTATCCTCTGATCATCGGCGGCATGTCCTTTGGGGCACTGTCCCCAACCATGTGGGAAGGTTTGCAGATGGGGGTTGCCTACCTGAACGAAGAGATGGGCATGCCCGTTCGTATCTGTACCGGTGAAGGGGGGTGCCCGCCACGGCTACTTCGCTCCCGGTTCCTTAAATATGTAATCCTGCAAATTGCTTCCGGCTATTTTGGCTGGGATGAGATCATCCACGCCATCCCACACATGAAAGAAGACCCCTGTGCCATTGAGATCAAATATGGTCAGGGTGCAAAACCCGGTGACGGCGGCCTTTTAATGTGGCATAAAGTCAACAAGCTCATTGCCGCCATCCGGGGGGTGCCCCAGGGTGTCAGCCTGCCCAGCCCCCCGACCCATCAGACCCAGTACTCCATTGAAGAGTCCGTGGCCAAGATGATCCTGTCCATGTCCATGGCATGGGGGTTCAGGGTGCCGGTGTATCCCAAAATTTCCGCCTCATCCACCTCCCTTGCGGTGATGAACAATCTGACACGTAACGAATATGCGGCAGGACTCGCCATTGACGGCGAAGATGGCGGCACAGGGGCGGCATACGCTGTTTCCATGGACCACATGGGCCATCCCGTAGCCAGCTGTATCCGGGACAACTACCTGAATCTGACATCCCTCGGCAAACAGAACGAAGTCCCCATCTTTGCCGGGGGCGGTATTGGTAAAAACGGCAACATTGCCGCCAATGCAGCAGCCCTGATCATGCTGGGGGCATCCGGGGTTCAGATCGGAAAATATGCGATGCAGGCCGCAGCCGGTTGCGTGGGCACGGAGGAAGACCGGTGCAACGTATGCAACCTTGGCATCTGCCCCAAGGGTATCACGTCCCAGGATCCCAGACTTTACCGCCGCCTTGACCCGGAAGATGTGGCCCAGCGCCTGGTGGATCTTTTTGTCTCCTTTGACACGGAACTTAAAAAAATTGTAGCGCCCCTGGGACGTTCCACCTCCCTTCCCATCGGCATGTCCGATGCGCTGGGAATTGATGATAAAAACATTGCTGACCGCCTCAGTATTAAGTACGTGGTGTAAAGGAGGACGGGATATGAAAAAAAGCGAATACATTTTTATAGCAGGTAAAAGAGACGAAAAACGGATCTCCTCGCGGGTGCTTGAAGAGATTATTCACCAGCACGTCAAGCGGGGCAACAGAAAGCTTGAGGTCCAGGCCTTTGGTCAGCACGGCATTGGCGGACGACTCTGGGATTCAGCCCCTGACACTATGGACATCCGTATCATTGGTCATTCCGGCCAGCGTACAGGCTCCCTGGGCACACCCAATACCAGGATAGAGATCATGGGCCCGGCTTCGGATGATATTGGCTGGCTGAATGCCGGTGCTGAAATCATTGTGCACGGATCTGCCAGCAACGGGGCCATGAACGGCGCAGCCCAGGGCAAGGTTTTTGTGGGCGGCTCCATTGGCGCCCGGGGCATGACCATGACCAAGCGAAACCCCAGATTTGAGCCCCCTGAATTGTGGGTACTGGGGGCGGCAGGGGATTACTTCGGCGAGTTCATGGCAGGCGGTATTGCTGTGATCTGCGGCGTAAACGCTGCTAATCCGGAGCAGGTTCTGGGCTACAGACCCCTGGTGGGCATGGTAGGGGGCAAGGTTTTTGTGCGTGGTGAGGTCAAAAGTTATTCCGACAAGGATGCCAAGGAAGTGGACCTTGATGATCAGGAATGGGAATGGCTGACCCAAGGCCTTAAAACCTTTCTGAAAAAAATCAAACAGCCGGACCTGTTTAACGAGCTGGCTGTGCGAAAACAGTGGCGGTTATTAGAAGCCAAAAATCCCCAGGAAAAGACCGAAGGGCCGGATCGAAAATCCATGTCATGGTTCAGGGAACAGGTCTGGGATATTGAACTTGGCCGCGGCGGCCTGATCGGAGATCTTCAGGAAACGGAAAAGGGCACTGTGCCGGTTATTACCAAAGGCGAGTACAGAAGATATATCCCGGTCTGGGAGCATGGAAAATATATCTCACCGTGCCAGGCATCCTGCCCCACCGGAATCCCGGTCCAGCAGCGCTGGGCCATGATCCGGAGCGATAACATTGACGAAGCCATATCCATGGGCCTTGAGTATTCCCCGTTTCCGGCGACCGTGTGCGGTCACCTGTGCCCCAGTCCGTGTATGGCGTCCTGCACCCGGAACCTGTCCTATATGGCTCCCATTAATGTTCGCCTTCTGGGCCAGGCTGCCCAGAATATCAAACCGCCAAAGCCGGCCAAAGAATCTGGCAAGAAAGTGGCCATCATCGGCGGGGGTCCGGGTGGTCTTTCTGCGGCCTGGCAACTCACCATGAAAGGCCATACCGCTACGGTATTTGAAGCCGGACAGGCCATTGCCGGAAAAATTTCCGCCGTGATTCCCGAATCCCGAATCCCTGCCGATACCCTGAATGCCGAAATAGACCGGATAAAGTCTTATATAAAGGATATAAGACTGGGAGAAAAAGTTGATGCGGAAAAGTTCAAGGAAATAAAAAAGAGCCATGACTATGTTGTGGTGGCAGCCGGGGGCAATAAACCCAGATCCCTTCCGATCAAGGGTGCCGAACGGGCTCTTTTTGCCAATGATTTTCTTGAGAAAGCCAAGGCAAACAAGATAAAACCCGGCAAAAAGATAGTGATTATCGGTGCCGGCAATGTGGGCTGTGATGTGGCCACTGAAGCCCACCGGCTGGGTGCTGTTGATATCACCCTCATTGATGTACAGAAACCGGCTGCATTCGGCAAGGAAAGAGAGGATGCCGAAAAATGTGGTGCTCAATTCCGCTGGCCGGTATTCACCAAAGAAATTAATTCCCAAGGGGTTAAACTTGACAATGGAGAAATACTGCCGGCCAATACGGTGGTGATTTCCATCGGAGACGTGCCGGATCTGTCCTTCCTTGGTGAGGGGATTGAGCTTGAAAGAGGGTTTGTCAAGGTGGACGAAACCGGCCGGTCCTCGGATGAAAAGGTCTTTGCCATCGGGGATGCCGTGGGTCCGGGACTTATCACCAATGCCATCGGCGCAGGCAGGCGGACAGCCATAGTCATTGATCAGCTGCTCAAAGGCCAGGTGCCGGATGTAGGCAGCCTTGCCCCCATGATCGATACGCGGCGTGTAAACCTGACCTATTATAACCCCAGACATGATGCCAATACCTTAGAAGCGTGCGGTCAGGACTGCGCTTCCTGCGGAAATTGCAAGGATTGCGGCATCTGCGTGACAGTCTGCCCTGAAGGGGCCATCAGCCGGCAGGAAAAGGCAACCGGCTTTGAATATGTGGTGGATGAGTCCAAATGTATTGGATGCGGATTCTGCGAAGGGGCCTGTCCCTGCGGTGTATGGGAGCTGATACCCAATACGCCTTTGATGTAGTAGCAACAATAGCCCAAAATAAGCGCATTTATACTGAAAATACTATCGGGATCGGGATCGAAAACAATGTATATTCCGATCCCGATAGCGATATTGTGACCGCTCTATTGCAATCGGTATTTTAAATTTCAAGCAGGTATCCGGAATACTGCATGTATGCCTGTGGCCAAATTAATTTTTCGCCTTGGACTTGGAAAAAGTATCTATTCCGTAACAGCCTGTCGATAAATAATCAGAAGAATTTAAAAACGGTACTGTCACTAAACAGCACCGTTCACTATTGCTTTTTTATATGAAAGTTCCAATAAGTTGCTCAATTACTTTCATGTTTTGTTGTGGGTTGCGCCTGGGGGTCGATCGGCCAGGTCAGCCTATGGCTGTTATACCCAAATTCCCTTCTTTGGCGGGTTGCCATATGAATCGAAAGAGTCCCCATTCTCCTTCAATACTGCTTGCAGCTCTTCTACAGTAAATTCAAACCCATCTTCTTCTGCCATAGCTGCAAATTTTTCCATTGAAAAACAGTTATCATACTTTACGCGAAATTTCCGATCATCTGCACCCTTATCTAGAAAGGCCTGAACGTTTTCTTTTGACATTGTATTTCTCCAATTGATTAATTAAAATTAAATATCTATAAAAATATTGCATCTATAATTCGACTGTCAATAAAAAACATTTTATTAAAATTAAAATGCAGATGTGAACATTATAAAAAACATGCAAAAACAATAAGTTATAGACATGCTTATTCTTTTTTATACGTGTGGAATCCCACTGCAGGAATCATTTTCCTATATTTTTAAACTACAATGGTAGTTTAAAAATATGACTTGACATTGTTTTGCAGTCGATGATACCCGTACTTTGAATAACGAATAAACACAACAAAGGAGAAATTGATATGAAAAAAGTACGGGGATTAAGCATTTTCCTTTTTTTTATTCTGATAGTATTCAGCACCCAGGCCCAGGCCCAGACCAGACAGGTTCGTGTTTCAGTGGCAAAGAGCATGAGCAATCTGTGCAATAGTTTGATAACAAATTTTCAGAAACAGCATCCTGACATAAAAATTGTCCCCAATTTTGCGTCATCCGGTGCCTTGGCAAAGCAAATCGAACAGGGGGCGCCTGCAGATATCTATGTCTCTGCCAATCCGAAGTGGATGAAGCATCTGATTGAAAAGGGTAAGATTAATACAAGCACCCAGAAAATATTTGCCCATAACGCATTGGTTTTTGTGGGCAAGTCAAGTACGGATGCCCATTCCATGAACGATTTACAGAAACTAACGCGTGTTGCCTTAGGCAGTCCCAGCAGTGTGCCGGCCGGTCAGTATGCCAAGCAGGCGATGGATAAAGAGGGAATATATGATGAAATGCTCAAGAAAGGGCAATTGGTCATGGCAAAGGATGTCCGCCAGGCGCTGATCTATGCCGACCGGGGAGAGACCGACGGCGCTTTTGTTTACAAAACTGATGCGATGCTCGCCACCAGTGCCAAGGTTCTGTTTGAAGTTCCTCCGGCGCTTTATACTCGGGTAACCTATCCGGTTGCAATGACAAAGGAAAGCGACGGGAATGGCGATGCCAAGCTCTTCTATGACTATATCGTTTCTGAAGCGGCCCATCCGGAAATGATTCGCCTTGGTTTTACACTGCCTTGAACGGTATCTTGGCAAATGAAATGAAATTGCGGTGTTAACACTGTCGCCCCAGGATATATCCGCCATCGGACTTTCCCTGAAGGTTGCCTGTTCGGCAACCTTGATTTCCACGCCCTTTGGCATTGCTTGCGGTTACTTTCTTGCCTTTGGCAAAACTAAAGGCAAGGCGGTGGTGGAAGGGATTATCAGTCTACCGCTGGTTTTGCCGCCGGTCGTGGTCGGATATCTTTTGCTGCTCGCCTTCGGGTCCAACGG
>QKDP01000280.1 GCA_003252055.1 Desulfobacter postgatei
TCTGGTGTGGTAATTATCGCCGAATCCCATTTTACGGTTCATGCCTGGCCCGAGCATGATTATGCAGCAGTAGATATTTTTACATGTGCCGATAAGATTGATCTGGACACAGCCATTCAGTCCATAAAAGCACAATTTTCATCTCAGCGGATCTGCATCTCCTCGGATCAAAATAGAGGAATCCTGGGCCCCGGGGGCAAAAAACATATGGCAAACAGTGATGAAACAGTGATGGATAGGCCCACGCTTCCCATAACCTGGAAAAAAGTGTGTCAACATACGAACCCCTGGGGATTGTCAACATTTGTGGATGTGTATGGCTGCCGTCCTGATATAATAAAAGATCCGGGCTGTATAAAAAATTTTGTCAGCAAGCTATGTGGAAAGTTTGGTATCATTGATCAAGAAAATGCACCTTCGGTTTATTATGATGAAAACGAAACAGCGGCAGGTTTTTCCATGACTCGGTTCATTGAAACATCCGGGATATCCGGACATTTTGCCCATTCAACCCATACCGCATATTTGGATATTTTTTCCTGCAATAAATATGAGCCCCGGGAGTTAGCAGAATTTGCTCTGTCATATTTTCGGGGCAGCCACTACAAGATGCAGGTGGCTTTAAGACAATAAGTTTATGATAGAAACATATAAATGACAAATCCAGGCACTCTACATAAAGGATGGTTCTCAGAAATTTGTCCCATGTGGGACGGCATTGCCATTTCCCTGAAGGTGGATGAACTTCTTTACAGTCAAAAAAGCAGGTTCCAGCAGATTGACCTGTACCAGACCCGCTCCCACGGCCGGATGCTGGTGCTCGACGGTATCATTCAGTTAACGGAACGAGATGAATTCTGTTACCAGGAAATGATGGCACATCTGCCCCTGTTTTCCCACCCCCAGCCTGAAAATGTGCTTGTGATCGGCGGGGGAGACGGCGGCGTTTTGCGTGAGATTAATCGTCACGATAATGTCTGCGCTATTGATTTCTGTGAAATTGATGAAGAGGTCGTCAAGGTTTCAAAACAGTTTCTGCCAACCCTGGCCTGTGGGTTTGACGATTCCAGGGTCACTGTTCATATCAAAGACGGGGCCGCCTTTGTGCGGGAACACCCCAATTGTTATGATGTCATTATTGTTGACTCCTCGGACCCGGTTGGGCCCGGTGAGGCTTTGTTTGAAAATCAGTTCTACCAGGATTTAAAGCATGCGCTTAAACCCGGTGGTCTGATTGCCACCCAGGGCGAATCCTTTTTCCTTCACCCAGACTGGGTTGAAAAACTGATGGGCATAACACGGTCTTTGTTTCCCATACATGCCTATGCAAATATTATTGTCCCCACATATACCGGCGGCCACATCGGTATGTGCATGGGATCTTTGGGGCCAAAGCTTTTGGTCCCGGCACGTCCAGTGCCCGAAGCGTTTCAGTCTCAGTTGAAATACTATAGTCCAGTGGTACACCGTGCGGCCTTTGTGCTTCCTTCTTTTGCAGAAAAAATGTTGAAAGGCAACGGTGTATGAGGACAGAAAAGCTTAATGGGCTTGAAATAAAACTTATACGTACAGTGCCTGTGGATCAGCTTCAGGCCTTATACCAGGATGCCGGGTGGTGGCAGGACGATTATAAGATATCAGATGCATTTTTGCGCCGGATTCCTGAAAAATCCGCATTGTTTGCAGGTGCTTTTTGGGAAAAAAAATTAATTGGAATGGGAAGGGCCCTTTCCGATCTGTGCAGTGATGCTTATATTCAGGACATTGCCGTACTGTCCGACTATCGGAAGCTTGGCATCGGCACACTGATTGTGACGTTTCTGATCCAGGAGCTTAAAAAAAGGGGTGTGGACTGGATTGGATTGATCGGTGAGCCGGGAACCCGTTCATTTTATGAAAAACTCGGGTTCCGGCAGATGAAGGATCACATCCCCTTTAAACTTGAATAACAGCCATATAAAGGAAAAACAATGATATGTCATAGCCGTCAACCGGACACCGGCCATACGCCGCCAATGATCGGCAACAGTGCAGATGATCTGCAGACTGAACCAAGTATACTAAAGCCCGGGAGATTTGATCTGGAAACCCGCCCCCTGATCCTTGATTTCCTGGGCCTTTATCAACCCTGCTCATGTGAGTACAGCTTTGTCAATCTTTTCTGCTGGCAGAACCTGTACCGCTATTCCTGGTTTTTTTATGAAAACAGCCTGGTTGTTCACGATGATCGCAGCCAGGCTCTGTTCATGCCCCTGGGAGAGGATCTGGAACCTAAAAAATTATTTGCGCTTTCAAAAAAGGCGGTTGCCGCAGGACTGTCCGGAAACATCGGACTGGTACCCGAATCTTACGTGGCTATCTGGCCGGATCTGGAGCGTTATTTCAGTATTACCGCTGACCGGGATGCGGCAGAATATGTTTATCAGACCAAAGAACTGGTCGAGTTAAAGGGCAATAAACTGCATAAGAAAAAAAATCTTATTTCCCAGTTTAAGCGTGCGTATCCGGATTATTCCCTCGTCCCCATGAATGAGGATAATTGCAAGGATGTGATGCAGTTTGAAAGGCGTCTGCTTGCCGCCAGGCCTTCTATTCCCAGCGCCCTGGTTGAAGAATCCGATGCCATGGCCATGGCCTTTTCCCATTGGAACGATCTTGGTTTAAACGGACTGATGCTGCTGGTTCAGGATGAAATTGTGGCTTTTACTGTTTTCAGCCCTCTGTCCTCTGATACCTGGGATGTTCATTTTGAAAAATCAGATGTGACGTTCAAGGGTGTCTCCCAGATGATCAACTATGAGACTGCCAAAGTTCTGAAAGGGACGGCACGATATATCAACCGGGAACAGGATCTTGGAATACCGGGATTACGCCAAGCAAAACTGTCATATGCTCCCCATGCGTTGATCGAACCATATTTTCTGGTGCCTATGCTGGATTTAAGATCCCATTAATATTGTTGACAAGTGTTATAAAAACGAGTATTTTGAAAGATTCGATATGACGTAGTGTTGCGCCGTGATAGGCCGGGGAAGCAGAGTACCGGTTAATTAGAAGGTTGTTAAAATAGATTTCTGCCGGTTTCAAGGAGTTTTTTATGAGTCGACAATCTGAGGTGTCAAGGCAGACTAAGGAAACCCGGATAAGCATCTGTCTGAATCTGGACGGGCAGGGAAAGGCCGAGATCAGCACAGGTATTCCTTTTTTTGACCACATGCTTACAGCGTTTACAGTTCATGGCTTTTTTGACCTTCGGATTTCAGCCGCAGGCGATCTTGACGTAGACTTCCACCATACCGTAGAGGACACGGGTCTTGTTTTAGGACAGGCGATCCAGCAGGCATTGTCAGAAAAAGGTGGGATCCAGCGGTTTGGTGATGCAAGTGTTCCCATGGATGAATCCCTGTCCCGGGTGACCATTGATTTGTCCAACCGGCCTTATCTTGTTTACAATATTCCCGACGATTTGAAATCCCGCGGGGCTTTCGATGCGCACCTTGCCAGGGAGTTCTTCCAGGCAGTCTGTGTCAAAGGCGGATTTAATCTGCATATTAATACCTGTTACGGTGAGAATGAACACCACGTACTTGAGTCTATATTCAAGGCGTTTGGCCGGTCTTTGCATGCTGCGACCCGTCCGATTTCCCAAGTATCAGGTGCATTATCCACCAAGGGATGCTTATAGTCAATTGCACGATTAGTTGTTGACAGGTCATATTCACTGCTTATTCTATCTAAAGTTATATAAAGATTTGAGATTTTGGAGCCTGCACCACCCAAGATGCTGATCCCTGAAGAAAAAATTGCAGAGATTTTAGCTGCCTCGGATATTTTTGATGTTGTCTCCGAGGCAGTTATTCTAAAAAAGTCAGGCAGAAATTTCTTTGGCTTGTGCCCCTTTCATTCTGAAAAAACGCCTTCTTTTTCCGTTAATCCAGATAAACAGATTTTTCATTGCTTCGGATGCAGTGCCGGCGGCAATGTTCTGTCATTTGTCATGAAATATCATGGGATCTCCTTTCCCGAAGCTGCAAGGATGCTGGCCAGAAAATACAACATTGTCATTGAAACCCAAAAGATGAACCCGGAACACCGCAAAGCAATTCATACCCGGGAATCTCTTTTCCGTCTGAATAAAACGGTGATGCAGGCCTATACAGGGTTTTTAAATGACACTTTAAAAGGCGATTGCGCCAGGCAGTATCTTGAACGGCGGGGAACCAGTAAACATATTATTGAGCAGTTTCAGCTCGGATACGCCCCTGATGCCTGGGATGCCATTGTCAATATTCTAAAAAAAGAGAAAGTTGCCAAAGGGGTTGCGGTCAGTTCCGGCCTGGTGCTTGAGAAAAAACAGAAAAACGGCTTTTACGACAGATTTCGAAACCGGCTGATGTTTCCTATCTTTGACATCAACATGCAGGTGGCCGGATTTGGCGGCCGGGTCATGGACGACAGCATGCCCAAATACATGAACTCTCCTGAAACCCCGGTGTACAGTAAAAGCCGTATTCTTTACGGGTTGCACGCGGCAAAACAGGAATGCCGCAGGCAGGGGCAGGTATTTATTGTGGAAGGCTATTTTGATTTTCTGTCCCTTTATCAGCACGGGATTGAGAATAGTGTGGCAAGCCTTGGTACAGCCCTGACCCGGGAGCATGTCAGGATTCTTAAAGGCTATGCAACGACCATGACCCTGGTTTTTGACTCTGATGAAGCCGGTATAAAGGCTGCCAAAAGAAGCATTGACATTTTTGTTCAGGAGGGGGTTGATACCCGGATTCTGGTACTACCGGGAAACAATGATCCCGATTCCTATGTCATGGCCCATGGCCGTGATGCTTTTCTTGAGCTGGCAGGCACTGCCAAGACAGTGATGCAATTTTTGTTACAGCTGGCTCTGGATACCCACGGCACTTCCCTTGAGGGGCGTATAAAAATTCTGGACGAGATGAAACAGCACCTGGCCATGATCCAGGATTATGCGGTCCGTTCAATCTATGTTCGGGAACTTTCTGAAACGCTTAATATTGATGAAAAGGCTGTTCTTGAAAAAGTAAAGGCTGCCTATGAAGAACAGGCAAACAGACAGGGCCGTGGCCCTTTGATCCCCATGGTTGAGGAAAAGTCCAAAAGCGTTCTGAAATCAGACCCCAGGGAAAAACAGATTCTTTCCATGATGCTTCACTGGCCTGAATTGATATCTGTTGCTGTGGAAAAAAAGGTCCTCCCCTCGTTTTATTCAAATCAGCTTAAGCAGCTTGGCTGTTTAATCATTGACAGCGGGACGGATACCCAAAATATTGTAGGTGCGGTCATGGCCCGGGTTGAAACCGACGAAGACCGGCAGTTGATTGCATCCATGGCTATGGAAGATTATACCGGGGTCCAGGATCCGGTGCAGACGTTTGCTACCCTGGCTAACCGGGTCATAAAAATAAAAAATAAAACCGACAGAGTGATTGTCAGTGAATTAAAAAAAGCAAAAGATAGCTGTGATGGTGATGTGATTGAGCTGCTCAGACTTAAACAGCAGCAGATTCAGCAGTTGCATAACAGTTAATTTTAAGCCTTTGGGAGGCATATATGGCAGAAAATACCAGCAGAGCTGAGCAAAGCGTGATGATCAGCAAGGACGAAATGCGCAGACTCATCAAGAAGGGGGAGGAAACGGGTGTCCTGTCCTTTGCCGAAATCAATGACGCCATTTCAGATGATTTGCAATCCTTTGAGCAGATAGATGATATTGTCATTCAGTTCCAGGAACTGGGTATTGAACTGGTTGATGACAAAGGTGAGGATGCATCTGACTTTAATATAGGTAAGGCAAAAAGCCCTAAAAAGGCTTCCCGCTCATTAAAGGATAAAAGATCCAACAGCGCCGGACCCCGCAGAGATGATGACGAAGACGGTCTTGACGGCGATATGGATAAGAAAGGGAATAAGGATATATTATCTTCCCGGCGGGAACGTTCCGACATGGAATTTGGCGCGGTCACTGATCCAGTGAAGATGTATCTTAAAGAGATGGGTATGGTAACCCTGCTCAGCCGTGAAGGTGAAATTGAGATCGCCAAAAAAATAGAGGTCGGGGAACGGGATGTGCTGCGGGCTATGCTGGATTGTCCTTTGGCGCTGAGCACCATTTTTATGTATGGTAAAAAAATGGAAGATAAGGCCATGCGTCCCAAGCATGTCCTCCGGGACGTGGATGAAGGAGATGGGGTGGTTGATGAAGTCACCAAACAGGAAAAGTTCCTGGAATCCCTGGCCCAGATAAAAACCATGCATGAGCAGAGTCAATCCTGCCGAGACCAGCTTGAAAACACCAGGAAAGGTACAAAAAAATATAGCACTCTCGGAGAACAGATTGACTGCAACACAGAAGAAATTTTTGAACTGCTTAAAAACTGGCGATTTGAATCCAATGTCATTGATAACATAGAAAAAAGTATCAGAAGCACAATAATCTGGTTTCAAACTGTGGACAATCTGCTGGCCAGGTGTGCAAAAACGTTTAATGTGCAGCCCAGCACCATGATGAAACAGACAAAAGACCAGGCTGTTTTTATTGAATGGGCCACGGCAAGAAGTGAAATCACCCCGGATCATGCCACGACCCTTTTTAATGATATCATGGCCCTGTGCGAGCAGGTTACAGCAAAAAAAAATCTGGTCAAAGGCAGTGTGGATGATTTAAACGCAATTATTCAGGGGATTGAAATAGGGCGTAGAAAAGCGGATTCCGCCAAACGTGAACTGGTCCGTGCCAATTTAAGGCTTGTGGTAAGTATTGCCAAAAAATATACCAACAGGGGACTGCAGTTCCTTGATTTGATCCAGGAAGGCAATATCGGTTTGATGAAGGCGGTGGATAAATTTGAGTATCGTCGGGGATACAAGTTTTCCACATATGCCACCTGGTGGATCCGCCAGGCCATTACCCGCGCCATTGCAGACCAGGCCAGAACCATCAGGATTCCGGTTCATATGATTGAAACCATTAACAAGCTGATCCGCACCTCCCGCTATCTGGTTCAGGAGATGGGCAAGGAACCTTCACCCGAAGAAATTGCCGAAAAAATGGAAATTCCCATTGATAAGGTTCGCCGGGTACTTAAGATTGCCAAGGAGCCTATTTCCCTTGAAACACCCATTGGTGAGGAAGAAGACAGCCACCTTGGGGATTTCATAGAGGACAAGAAGTTTTCTATTCCTTCCGAGGCTGCCATTGATTTAAGTCTTGCTGAACAGACGCGTAAAATACTGGCAACGCTTACGCCCAGGGAGGAAAAAGTTTTAAGGATGCGTTTCGGTATCGGAGAAAAGTCTGATCATACGTTAGAAGAGGTTGGAAAGGATTTCACCGTTACAAGGGAGCGTATTCGTCAGATTGAAGCTAAAGCCCTGCGTAAGCTTCGTCATCCAACCAGGAGTAAAAAGCTGAAAACGTTTATAGAAAATTAGTGTCCGAACAAAAATCCGTGTTTGGACGAAAAGTTGCCCAGATGCAAGGCGCAGATGGGTGACTTTTTGTTCAAACACCAATTAACGCTTGACAGTAAGCAGGCGTTGCTATATATAAACCAAATTTGCTTGTAACACAGTAGCAAAGCGGCTTTCCGGGCCTATAGCTCAGTTTGGC
>QKDP01000096.1 GCA_003252055.1 Desulfobacter postgatei
ATAAAAATCAATGACATGGTGGAAAAGCCCAAACCCGAAGAGGCCCCGTCCAACCTGGCCATTGTGGGCCGGTACATCCTTACCCCCAAAATCTGGCAATATCTTGGAAAAAAACAAACCGGTGCCGGCGGTGAAATCCAGCTCACGGATGCCATGAAGGGACTTTTAACCGAACAACCGATCTTTGGATATAAATTCAAGGGTACCCGGTTTGACTGCGGGGACAAGGTCGGATTTCAAATGGCCAATCTTTCCTTTGCCCTGGAACGGCCGGAAATGCACGGCAGACTGCTTGATTTCCTAAAGACGATCAAGACTACAAATTGATTGTTAAATAATTACTGAACAAAAACTTGTGTTTGGACGAAAAGTTGCCCAGATGCAAGGCGCAGAAAAATTTGTAACCGGAGCATACTAAAGTATGTGAGGATAGCAAATTTTTCTGCAACGCCGCAGATGGGTCACTTTTCGTTCAAACACTAGCTGCGTTTATACCGTGAATACAAAGACATCACCCTTTGTACATAGGTCTGGGTCTCTTCATAGGGCGGAATTTTCTTGTATTTGTCCACAGCCGAGGGGCCGGCGTTATAGGCAGCAAGTGCCAGCGCCAGTTTCTCATTATACCGAACAAGCATCCGCTTCAGATACCGGGTACCGCCCATGATATTCTGGGATGGATCAAAGGGGTTTGAGATATTCAGGGAGTCATTGTTCTGGGGCATGATCTGCATAAGCCCCCTTGCCCCTTGGCTGGACACGGCATTGGGGTCAAAACTGGACTCCGCATGGATCACGGCCTTGATCAATGCGTGGTCCACATCAAAGGCACTGGCAGCTTTAAGAATGATATTGTCGTAAACATCAGGCCCGGCCTTGAATCTTTTTGTCCTGGCTTGCACCCTGCCCACCTTCTTTTCCTCGAGAAAAAGCGTATAGTCTTTGGCTGTGGGCGTATTGGTAAAATGCGCCACACCCTCGGCGTCAATATACCGGTATATATCCCCCAGGGCGGTGCAGGGGCATATCAGGCACAGACATGCGAAAAGAAAGAATACCGCCCCAAGATGCGGCATCTTCACAGTCCTATCTTTTCCTTGCGCGCTTTTCAACCCGATCCCTGTACTCTTTTAATGCAAGTTTCTCCGGAAACTTAGGGTTGGCCACATATCGGCCGGTATTTTCAAGAAATGTATTTACCAGATTTTCCAGCACGGCATCCTTTTCATGACCCAGGATCATGTTACGTTCCAACCGGTATCGATATTCAATGGGAGACCCTAATGTATCTAAAATATCATCAAATTCATTATCAGCCAACGGCTTAGATGTGAATAATGACATTTCCACAGGAATCTTCATTGTCGCGGTCATGATCACCACCCAGGCATCTGCCCCGATTTTTCTTGAATCATCAAAAATTTCAAGGCAGTGGCCATGGTCAAAATCAACTTTTCTGTAAGGTGTCTGTTCCATTAAAATAATTCCAGCTGAACATCCTTGGATTTTTGTTTTTTTATCTGCTTTTTTCCCTTTTCATACCGGGCCAGTTCCTTTTCAATATCATCAATAAAACAGGACCGGATTCTTTGCTGCTCCCGACCGAATATGCGTCTTTTTCGTGCATATGTCAAATAGAGCATCTCCTTTGCCCGGGTCATGGCCACGTAAAAAAGGCGGCGTTCTTCATCCGGGTCTTCCACGGTCTTGCCGTCCCTTGCAAAGGGGATCATGCCGTTTTCACATCCTGTAACAAAAACAACGGGAAACTCAAGGCCTTTGGCCGCATGCATGGTCATCAAAGAGACTTTTTCAACCGCTTTGTCCAAAAAATCAGGGTCCTGGTCCAGCCTTAAAACGTCCAGAAGATCACAAGGAGAGGGATACCGCTCTGCCAGTGCGTCAAGCCGCTGCCAGGCCGCTGCCAGTTTTTCATCTGCCTGGCCCAGGGTCTTGATATCCAGCCAGCCACCCAAGGTATCAAGAAGTGTTAACGTGTCCATGGGGTCTGAAAGTGCTGCAATCCTGGGTAAAAATTGTGCAAACTGCTGCAGGTCTGCGTCACTGCCCCGGGCAAGAAAGATCCGCACTAGGGCCAACAGGTCTTTTATGCCTGCCATGTCGAGCCAGTTCTCCCGGTCTGCGGTCTGGAAAGGGATGCCGGCCTTCTCAAAGGCCCTGGCAAAGGCCAGGGCCTGCTGCCGGGTGCGGTAGAGAACGGCAAAGTCGGAAAAGGCATATTCCCTGTCCGTCCCGGGGTCCTGATCCGTGCCCTTGTCCATGGAAAGAAAAGAGAGCCCCCCCACCCCTTTTTCAATGACCTTTCCCACGGCAACCGCCTCAGCGCTTTCGCCGGCAGTTTCATTGATCGAAATCTTTTGTGTACCGTCAAGGCTTGCATAAATTTTACGCGCCTCATTTTCCAGGTCATCCCCGGTGCAAATCACCTGGAAAGAAGCGTCCAGAATGGTCTGGGTGGACCGGTAATTCTGGCGCAGGCGGATCTGTTCGCACCCGGGGAAATCCTGTTCAAAACGGTGAAAAAACCGGCTGTCCGAGCCCCTGAATCCGTAGATGGACTGATCCGGGTCACCAATCACGAAAATGTGACTGTTTTGCGCAAGAAGCTTCACCAGCATGTACTGGCCCAGGTTCAGGTCCTGGTACTCATCCACAAAAATAAATTTATACCGTTGACGCACCTGTTCAAGCAGTATCGCATCCCTGGAAAAAAGCCTGAAACAGATGAAAATCAAATCTTCAAAATCTGCCAGGCCGCGTTCTTGAAGCACCCGGTCATAGGCTTTGTACACCTCGGGCCAGACCGGATCAAAATCTTCACTGCGGCTGTCTGCGGCGTCCTGTCTGCGGCGTCACCCGAACTTTCATCACCAGGTTCCTTTAATTGCTGCTTTTGCCGGCTGATCCAGGCATCCAGTTTTGACACTGTTTTTTTGGGCACCTTTTTTTCGCCCGTCACCGCTTTAACAGCCAGCCCCAGCATCTCAAAACGCAGGTCATCCTCCATGAGCCCTCGCTTGAAATCTGAATAACGCTTAAGCATTTTAAGACAAAACCCGTGAAAGGTGTCAGCTGTAACAAGGCCTCCGCCTTGGGGAATAAAGGATTCAATCCGGCCGGAAAGTTCGCCGGCCGCCTTGTTTGTAAAGGTCAACGCCAGGATGTTTTCAGGGGCGGCCCTGTTTTCCCTGAGCAGCCAGGCGATCCTGGCCGTAAGGGTACGGGTTTTCCCCGTGCCCGGCCCAGCCTGGATCACCACGGCCCTTGATTCGGATTTAACCGCCCTGTCCTGCTCCGGGTTCAGCTCGTCCAGTATATGTTCGGGCAGGATATGTGCGGGAGCAACGGATGCCGCGGTCTCTTTTTTTTCAGGTGAAGGTAATACCGCGTCTTTGCTCTGGGGCTTTTTGCGGCAAAGTTGTGCTCCGGCCGGTTTTTTTGCTTTCTTACGGGTCAAAGGGCCGGTAAACAGGCTTTTTTCTCCCAGGATATGCTCTTTTTCCTCCCGGGTAAAAATATTGACCTTTCCATACTCACCGTCATACCCGGGGTCAATGTGAATATCCCCGGCTCTCATCTTTTGTATGGCCCGGGCAAGTAACGGCACACCGGCACGCTCAATGCTTTCAGGCGAAAGCTGTGTGAGAATGGCAAGTTCCGGCCCCAGGGCATTAACAGCCTTATCATAATGGGTGTTCACCTTTTTGGTATTGGGTCCCACCCCAAAAATCTGGGATAAGATATCTGCCAGGGGCACCACATAGGAATGGGGATGCCGGTTTTCAGGTCTAAATCCCTCCGGCCTGTCGGCCAGTTCCCGGACCCGGTAAAGCACGCCCAGGGTCAAGGGTTTCCCGCATTCGGGGCAGATCCCGCCCAAAGCCGCGGTCTCATCGGGATTGAGGCACACCCCGCATTTGCGGTGGCCGTCATAGTGGTATTTCCCCTGGTGGGGGTACATATCCAGGGTGCCTTTGTAGGCGGTCAGATCATGGGTTTCAAGGGCACGTCGCACCGCATCAAAGGCCAGATCCGTATCAAACACAGAAGCGTTGCGGCCCAGAAATCCCGGGGAATGGGCATCGGAATTGGATACCAGCCGGACCCTGTCCAGATTCTTCACCCGCCAGTTCATGGGCGGATCTGATGACAGGCCGGTCTCGCAGGCAAAAATATGGGAACTTAAATCACCAAAGCACTCTTCAATGGTATCAAATCCGGACTTGGACCCGAACATGGAAAACCACGGTGTCCAGATATGGGCCGGGATAAAAAAACCCTGGCCGGACGTCTCCAGCATGATCTCCAGCAGATTCCTTGCATCCAGCCCCAGAATAGGCCGGCCGTCGGATTTGATGTTGCCGATGGCATCCAGGCGGGCATTGAACTTCTTTGCCGTATCCAGATCCGGCAGATAGATCAGGTTATGGTTTTTGCGGACCCTTGCGTCCTTCTTATATATATTGGAAATCTCGGCCTGGAGGATAAAACGCACAGGTCCTTTGCACAGGGGCGGCACGTCGGCGTCAATCTGTCTTGCAATCTCATCTTTCAATGCAAACAACCCGGGTTCGGCAGGCTCAAGCTTGGTCTCTATCTCCTGTATCCAGGCAGGATGGGTGAAATCCCCGGTGCCCACCAGGGTAATGCCTTTAACCTGGGCGCTGTGGTAAATATGCTCCAGGTCCAGATTTTTGGCCGTGGCCCGGGAATATTTTGAATGGATATGCAGATCTGCTATGTATTTCATGGAACCTGTCCGTGGATTATTAATTGCGTGTCAGGTCATTATGTACATGATTTATCCTTAATTTAAAACCCGGATTCTGATAAATAGAGTTCAGAACCCAAGCCAAATGGAGGCAAATTATGGACAACATGACAAAAGAACAAATCAAGGCCTGGACGCCTTTGGGGCGCCCGGTCCTAGGCATTGCAGACACAGAACATCCCGAGCAAAAAACGTTCGAGGCCTTTGCCCGCCAATGGCAGGAGATATCGGATTCCATGTCCTGGACAAATAGCAGTCAACCTGCGGATCTGCCGGGCTTTTTCCTGAAAAACAACATTCTATATTCAGCCCTGCCCCTGGAACGTGAACTGTCACCTTTTTTAAAAGGCCTGGACTGCCTTGACAAACCGGATCCGGATGCTGGTATCCAAAACACGTTGAACAATATCGAAGCCCCCTGCCGGCTGACCCTGTATATTGCCCTGCAATGTCCCCACTGCCCGGGGATGGTTGAGCGGCTCATCCCCCTTGCAGCCGCCTGTGAAAAGATTCATCTTCACATCATCGACGGTTCTCTGTTCCCTGAAACAGCGCAGCAAGACAAGGTGATGTCCGCCCCCTGCCTGATTCTGGATAATGATACCCGATGGACCGGAGCAGTGGCAGAGGAAGAAATTGTGGACATGATAATCAACAAAAAGAGCATGGACCTGGATACAATGGCCCTGAAAACCATACTGGAGGATGGCCGGGCAGAGTGGATCACCGAGCGGATGCTCGCGTCCAACCGCTTGTTCAAAGGATTCCCCGGACTTCTTCTCCACGAAACCTGGTCTGTACGTTTAGGTGCCATGGTGGCGGTGGAAGCCCTTGCCGAAAAAGCACCATCCCTGTGCGCGGATCTGGAAAAAATTTTAATTGATGCATTCAGTACCAAAGATGTCCCTGTCCAGGGTGACATTTTATACGCACTGGGAGAAATCGGCACCTCTGATACCCGGGACTGGATTGCCGCCCAACAGGAGACCTTGTCCCACGAGGATCTCAAGGATGCGGCAAATGATGCGATTGAATCTATTGAGGAGAGATTTAGCATTTAATTTACACAAAACGGTTCCGGGGTGAAACAAACCCTTTTTGCCGCTATTGTCGGCATCTTGTCATCAGGTCCGATATTTGCCTGGTATCCGATTCTCAAGGAACTGAAGGACCGGGGCGCTGCACCCTCGCTGATTGCCGTTTTTCTCGTCAACCGGGCCGTCAAACTCCCCCTTCTTCCGATGATGATCTCCCTGTTCGGCTGGCCCTTTGTTCTGCTTCTCACACTTTTGACCGTGGCGGGATCCTTCGGCGTCGGTTTCTGCATGGACCGCCTGTTCCCTTAACCCCTATACAAAGCTGTTTAAAAGCATTACCATTATCTGTGTTATAAAAAGGCCGGGGCACCACACCATCACCCTGGCGCTTAAATTCAAACATCAGTAATTACCCAACCCGGCCGAACACCGCCGTTTTAAAGGAGAAAAAATGAAAGTAACCCACTATACGGATATACCCGGCACAGAAATGAATAACGACATGGTCGAAGGTGTCACGGGCCGCGTGCTCATCGGCAAAAATGACGGGGCCAAAAATTTCTGCATGAGAAGATTTGACGTTGACCCCGGCGGCCATGCCCCCCGGCATACCCATGACTGGGAACATGAGATTTATGTGGTTGAAGGCAACGGCGAAGTGCTCATTGGGGAACAGTGGCATGCCATTTCTTCTGGGACCGTGATCTATGTGCCCCCCAATGTTGACCACCAGATAAAAAACAGCTCGGATGGACATCTTGCCTTTCTGTGCCTGGTGCCTTCGGTCGCCCCGGAGATGTAGATGAAAGCGCCCAGAACCTGCGTCAGCCCCCAGGGGCGGTTTGTGGTGGGAATCCACGAGCCTAAATTTGCGGTGGATAATTTCAGGCAGAAGACCCTTAAAGATATGCTTGGCCGCCTTCCCGACAGCAGGCCTGTGGAAAACCTGGGCAATTTTCCCCAGGGGCAGGTCCGGGCAGACGCTGCGGACCGGATTTATGAGATTGCCAATGCATTTCCATTCCGGGGAAGCACCTTTATCAATTCTGCCTGGGCGGACCGCAAGGCCGAACGTCCGGATACCATAGCTCTCCCCCCCCGGCCGGACTGTTCCTTAACCGCTTGTCTGGAACAATGGCAAAAGGAAAAGAGCAGCCGGCAGAATCCTGTGAAGCAGGTGCTGGAACTGCTTCCCCGCCCCCTGAAACTGGCCCTGGCCCAGGCGTCCACAGACCCGGCGGAACTTTGTGTCCTTGCCGGTCTTGCCTGCGACTTTGTGTATGACAACGGTGAGGAGCATGCGCCCACGGGTGTTGCCTTTGAAAAGAACGCCCAAGGCCGGACCTTCCCGGTCATCCACGACCATGATCTTTATGATGTGCTTGGCAACAATCCGGCCCTGCCCCATGCCTATCAAGAGGTAATGGTGCTCAAACCCGGCATACAGGGAAACAGCCCCATTGTGGGAGAAAGCCTGGACAACACCCATGTGTTTGAATATATGCGGGCCAACTCATATATTCCCTGGGGCCATTATGCCGACAACATGGCCAACGACCAAATCCGATACCGGGCCAATGACCTGACCCCCTCCGACATGGCAGGTATCCGGCATCTGTATTACCAGCGCATCTATGTACGGGTTGCCCGGATGCTGGATGTGACGCTGCCGGCAACAGGCCGGCCCCTGTCCACAGATGAACTTGAGGCACTGCGTATGGAGATCGCGAATGCCCTGGCATCGGGTGGCCACAGCCCATTGGACAATGATTCTCCCTTTTTCACAGGGGCATTATGGGGATGGAATTTCGGATTCGGGTTTGCCCAGTCCGGACACCGGCTGCATGCCTCCCACCAGATGATCCACCAGCAGAACGCCATGATTCCGGAAAGTGTCCTGGACAATGAGGGCAATCCTTACCCCTGCTTTGCCTGCGGAGATCTTGTGGCCGACTTTGTCCGGGATTACAAAACAGCCCACAACGCAGATTTTTTTACCGCCTTTATCAAGGCCATTGAAAACAACCAACGAACCGACATGAACCCGGAGGCCCCCAACGACCTGAAGGTCTGGGAAAATGAAAAGGCAATGCTTTTTGTCCCCAAGGCCCAGGTCAGTGAATGGGAGTTAATGCTGATGACCAAAGCCCCCTGCCCCCATGTGCTTGCGGCAGATACCGCCACCCGCAATGCCCTGGACACCGGCATCCGCATTGCTGTCCAGACTCTGGAAACCCTAGGGGCACAAATGGTCACAAGCGTGGAATTTTCAGGCCGGTTTAACAGCCCGGTCACCGAACAGCACCTTGTGTACGCGTTTATTCCGCGGCTGCCTTATGCGCCGGGCACCTTTTCCGAGGCCCAGATGCGTTTTATCGGGGGATGCTATCCAGAAGATTTTTCCTTTGCCTGCCGGAAGGTGCTATCGCCCAACTAACCGTCTAAATCAGACAATGCCCTGATCCATCATGGCGTCCGCCACCTTGACGAATCCTGCGATATTGGCACCGTTCTCGTAATTGCCGGGCGTCCCGTACTCTTGGGCCGCATCCAGGCAGGCGTGGTGGATGCTTTGCATGATGCCTTTGAGTTTGGCTTCAACCTCAACCCTGGACCATTTAATGCGCATGGAGTTCTGGGACATCTCAAGGCCGGATACAGCCACGCCCCCGGCATTGGATGCCTTGCCCGGCGCATAGAGCAGATTGTGATCCAGGAAAATGTCAATGGCTTCGGGAGTTGACGGCATATTGGCCCCTTCGCACACCAGATACACCCCGTTGTTCACCAGGTTCTGGGCATCCTTTGCATTGATCTCATTCTGGGTGGCGGAGGGAAACGCACAATTGGCTTTATGATTCCACAACGGATTGTGGTCCAAATTTGCGTCAACGGCCGTGTACTGGGCCTTGGGATATTTTTCCACATATTCTTTAATACGTGCCCGCTTAACATTTTTAAGGTACATGACCCACTGCAGGCGGGTTTCATCAATGCCTTCCTCGTCATAAATATAACCCGAGGAATCGGACAGGGTCACCACCTTTCCACCCAGCTGGTTGATCTTTTCCGTGGTATACTGGGCCACGTTGCCGGCACCGGACACCAGGCAGATTTTATCTTTCAGACTGTCATTGCGGGTGCCCAGCATCTCATCGGCAAAAAAAGCAGAGCCGTAGCCTGTGGCCTCGGGCCGGATCAGCGAACCGCCCCAATTCAGGGACTTGCCGGTGAGCACCCCTGTGAACTCATTTTTCAGTTTTTTATACATGCCGAAAAGATAGCCGATCTCCCGGCCCCCCACGCCGATATCCCCTGCCGGGACATCGGTGTTATGGCCGATGTGGTGAAACAGTTCCGTCATGAAGCTCTGGCAGAACCGCATCACCTCAAAATCGGATTTTCCCTTGGGGTCAAAATCTGACCCGCCTTTGCCGCCACCCATGGGAAGCGTGGTCAACGCATTTTTAAATACCTGCTCAAAGGCAAGGAACTTCAAAATGGACAGGTTCACGGACGGATGGAACCGCAGACCGCCCTTGTAAGGACCAATGGCAGAGTTCATTTGAATGCGGAAACCTCTGTTCACCTGGATCCGGCCCTGGTCATCCACCCAGGGCACCCGGAACTGGATCACACGGTCCGGTTCCACGATGCGCTCCATAATACCTGCATGCCGGTATTCCGGATTTTTATCAAGTACCGGCTTTACGGATTCCACCACCTCGCGAACCGCCTGGTGGAATTCTTTTTCATAAGGGTCTCTGCTGCTGACAATGTCCATTATGGTTCCCATATTCAATCGCCTCCTAGGTTTAAGGGGGGATTATTTTCCGCCCTTGAAAAAATCCGCCATAGAACCGGCAAAATCGCCGACCGTCCTTTGAACATCTTATTTTTAATTTTACCATGGCTATAGAAAGCCATGGAAGCAATTTTTTGGGTGATTATTGTTTGGACAAGCCTGCCGGACGTGATAGGATGCTTGAAATGTGTTTAACGCTTAACAGGATATGAACATCATGCCCCAGGACACCGTGCTTCGCCCTTCAGGCCGGGGCCGGGTGGTTGTCATGAATGCCCCGCCCTCAATTCCCGGATTGTTTGCCAGACTGATCAGCCTGTCCATAATCCGCCCCATCACCCTGGCCCCGGATACGGTCCTTGAAAAAACCTGCATGGTTTATCCCAATGTCACCATTGACCCGGATAAGGTAAACAGGTTCAAACAGGTGTGCGGATACGATATGGGCAGGGCCGATGTGCCGGCAGCCTTTATCCAGTCCCTGTTCATCGGCATGATATCACGGTTCATATCGTCTTCCTTCTTTCCCATCAGCCCCATGGGACTGATCCAGACCGCCCAGTCATTTGACCTGATCCAGCCGGTGGCACCAGACCTCAAACTGGATCTTTACTGCCGGGTTTTAGATATGACCCGGACAGAAAAAGGCATCATCTCCCGGTTTCTCATGGAAGCGGCCGTGGCAG
>QKDP01000100.1 GCA_003252055.1 Desulfobacter postgatei
TGCGCTCGAAACCGAAGGTATGAGCAAAAAAAGCAGGAAAGCGCTTCGAACCAGATCTTATCAGATGAAAAACCAGCAGATTCAAAAATAGGCCATTATGATCAGCCGGCGCTCCATCATTATATTCTGGACCCTGCTTTTAGTACCTGCCCTGGTACTGGCAGGGTCTGCCTTTCGCCAGCTCTCTTTTGAACAAGACCGGATACGCAGGGCCGAAATCACGGCCCTTGAAGACCAGGCCCGACTGGTAGCCGAAAATCTTGATCAGGCCATGGCCTTCATCCAGGCCAACCTGACCCAATCCCTGCTGGATATCAATGCAAAGAACTTAAGCACCCCGGCCCTTGGGGAGCGTCTTTTAGCCTGGGAAAAAGCCAATCCCCTGATACGCAATGTGTTCATTTTCCACCCCCGCAAAGGCCTTTTGTACCCCCGGCGTTCCCGGGCAGCCACAAGAGAGGAACGGCAGTTTATTAAACGGTTCACCCCGCTTATGACCGGTGAAATCTCCTTTGATTTTAACCGTCCGGCTGACAGGGAGAATAAAACAGTTGCCGCAAAAACAGCCAGATCCGGCAGCCTTTACGCCCTGTCCCGGCAGTCTGTTCCCGCAATATCAGAAGAAAAAGATACAGTCACGGCTACCGTGCCCAAGACAGCTGTGGCTTTGGAAAAATCGGGCTGGATACCCTGGTTCAGCGATAACCAGCTTTATGTCCTGGGATGGGCGCAGCCTGAACCGGAAGGTATGATTTACGGCATTGAACTGGAGATGATGGCTCTTTTATCCCGGTTGGTGACGGATATTCCCCAAAACAGCCGCCCCGGCACGGCACTTGTGGTCATGGACGGCAACGGCACCACCATCATTCACACAGGCCCCTTGCAATTTGACCATGATCCTAAAACAAAAGATGCAGTAGCCAGAATGGATATATCCGGACGTCTGCCCCACTGGTCTGTGTGCGTATTCATGAATGACTCAGCCCTGTCAGGATCAGACGCCTTTCTGGTCCTTGCCCTGGTCCTTGTGGGCATCCTGGTTACAGCCATTGTGTCGGCAGGCGTTTTGATTACCCGGCTGACCCTGGCACAGAGCAGGGATGCCCGACAGAAAACCTCCTTTGTGTCAGCAGTATCCCATGAACTGAAAACCCCGTTGACCAGCATCCGCATGTATGCTGAACTGCTGTTGTCAAAGCGGGTGTCAAACCCTGCAAAACAGCAGGATTATCTTGAAGTGATGGTGGCGGAAAGCGAAAGGCTGACCCGGCTGATCAATAACATCCTGGATTTTGGAAAACTTGAGCAGGGCCGGAAAAAATACCGGATCAGTGAATTTGATATGGGGGATTTTCTGGTGGAGTGCATTCGCACCAACCAGGTCCGGTTGAAACAGGCGGGATTTGAACTCATCACACAAGTTCCTGATCAGGCGTTTCCTGTAAAAACGGATCGGGACGCCATGGCCCAGGTATTTCTTAACCTTATGGACAATGCCATAAAATACGCAGGATCAGGCCGGTTCCTGAAAATCATTTTAGACAGGACATCCCATGATGTGCAGGTAAAAATCCAGGATGACGGCCCGGGCATTGACCCGGGCCTTAGCGAAAAAATCTTTGATAAATTTTTCAGGGCAGACAATTCATTAACCACATCCAAGCCCGGATCAGGCCTTGGGCTGAGCATTACCCGGCGTATGCTTCGGGATTTAGGCGGCGATATCGTCATGGACACCGGAGTTGCCCGGGGCGCAGGCTTTATAATAAGGATACCCATGCATGAATAACACAACCATACTTGTGGCAGAGGACGACATCCATATCCGGACCGGGTTGACAGACACCCTGGAAAGCGAAGGCTATCAGGTCATTGCGGCGGGTGACGGCAATGAAGCCCTGGATGCCTTTGAACGGGAAATCCCGGATCTGGTACTTTTGGACGTGATGATGCCGGGTAAAAGCGGTTATGATGTGTGCCGGGCCATCCGGACAAAGGATGCCCTGGTGCCGGTAATTATGCTCACGGCCAAAGGGGAGGAGATCGACAAGGTGGTGGGCCTGAAGCTGGGTGCGGACGATTACATCACCAAACCATTTGGGATTCATGAACTTCTGGCAAGAATTGATGCGGTGCTGCGCCGGGCCAAGATATCCAAAAGCCCCACAGAAAATGATAAAGATAAAGCCCCTTTTGCCTTTGCCGGCTTTACGGTTGACCCCAAACGGTTTAAGATTGCAGGCACCAGCAGAAATTTTGATTTGTCGAAAAGGGAAATTGATCTGCTCAGACTCTTTGCCGGACACCCCGGTGAAGTGCTGGACCGGGACACCATTTTAAACCGTATCTGGGGCGTGGAGTACAGGGGAACAACCCGGACCCTTGACCAGCATATTGCAATTTTAAGAAAAAAAATTGAACAAAACCCTGCAGCGCCCGCAATCATTACAACCGTTCACGGTGTGGGATACAGATTTGAATCAGATGAACAGCTAGTGCCCGACCGAAAACCGTAAATTTTGCCGACTACTTCGTTGGGCGCAAATTTTAATCCTCGAAATACTTCATGTATTCCTCCGGTTAAAATTTCCGTCCGCCTCGTATTCGACAAAATTTCCAGATTTTCGTTCAGACATTAGTTAGGCCGACTCCTTTTCCAGAATGCCCAACCCAACGATTTTGTGCCCGGGATACCGGCCTTGTACAGGATCTGAAATATGGCGAATTTCCATCCTGTACGCCTCCAAAGAAAGACCGATTCCTTCCTGGCGGCGGAGAGTAACTGAAAATATCTGACCCTCCCGGATATAATCCAATATCTTGGAACCCTGTCTTGCCAGGATACCCAAACCTGTGTAACTCCAGTCCCTTAAGGGAAACTGGTAAGCAATCCCGGAATCTGGGCACGTAAATTCAACACTGGCACCGTCGGCAGCCGCTGTTCTCACCTCTGTGCGAAGATCTTCGCTTTCTGAATAATTATCTTTTTTCATAATCGGCCTGATCGTTAAATTAAAATTAGCCTATATAGTAAGCCATTCTAACGGATCAAATCAACAAATTGTTATCTTGCGTAACAATTTGGATGAATACAAATATTTAATTCTTTATGAATTCCTGTAAAATATTTGATATGTACCTGTAGTATTTTAACAGCATCAAGGAGGTGCCCGTGAAAAACGAGCATATGTTGCCTGAAACGCAACAAAAAAAATCAGGAGTGACCAGGCGGTGCTTTCTGAAAACCGTTGCCGGTGCCGCAGCCGGCATTGGTGTATCCCAGGTAGTGAATCCGACGCTGGTTAAAGCCCTTGAAAAAGGACTTAAACGGCATCCGGTTCTCTGGATCCAGGGACAGGCATGCACAGGCTGTTCGGTCAGCCTGCTTAACAGCACTAATCCCAAAATTGCAGATGTGCTTTTGAAAGTCATCAGTCTGCAATTCAATCCCACAGTAATGGTTGGCGAAGGCGAGACTGCCCTGGAGAACCTGTTTGGCGTTGCCAGGGAATATGAGGGGAAATTTTCCCTTGTTGTGGAGGGTGCCATTCCTAGGGCAGCAGAGGGCAAGTACTGTGTTGTCGGCGAATACGAGCATAAAGAGTACACCATGGTTGACCTGGTCAAGGAAGTGGCTCCCATGGCCGGTTCCTGTCTTGCTGTGGGCACCTGTGCCACATATGGCGGAATTCCGGCAGCCCAGGGCAATGTCACCGGTGCCACCGGCTGCAGAGCCTTTTTTGCTGATAACGACATTCAAACCCCGCTTGTCAATATCCCGGGCTGTCCGCCCCATCCGGACTGGATTGTCCTTTCGATCGTACATCTGCTGGAAAAAGGCATTCCTGAATTGGATGACAAAGGACGGCCCATGCTCTTCTTTGGAAAAAATATCCATGACAACTGCCCCAGACTGGAAATGTATGAGGCGGACGAACTGGCCAAAACCCTGTCGGATCCCAAAGGCTGCCGTATGGACCTGGGCTGCAAGGGACCGATCACTTACGCGGACTGCTACAAGAGAAAATGGAACAGCGGCCTGAACTGGTGCGTGGATAACGCCGTTTGTACCGGTTGTGTTGAACCCGGTTTCCCGGATGAAACATCACCCTTTTATGACCCCGCATAATTAAGGGCCGTGGAATATCTATTAGGATTGATTTTTTCCCCAACCCCTAACAGAAATAGATTCACACAAAAAGGAATATCTATGTCAGGCAGCAAACCAGCTACCGCATCTGTCGGCAGTACTAAAAAACTTAAAATCAACATTGATCCGATCACAAGAATCGAAGGCCACCTGAGAGCCGAGGTGGAAGTCCAAAACGGCGTTGTTGTGGACGCCCGCATGTCAGGCGGCATGTATCGCGGATTTGAGCAAATTCTTGTGGGCCGAGATCCCAGGGATGCCAGCCAGATCACCCAGAGAATCTGCGGTGTATGCCCCACAGCCCATGCCACGGCATCATCCCTTGCCCTGGATGATGCATTCGGCGTAACACTCACGGACAACGGACGGATCGCCAGAAATCTGATCCTGGGGGCCAATTTTATCCAGTCCCATATCCTACATTTCTATCATCTGGCAGCACTGGACTATGTGAACGGCCCGGATACAGCGCCTTTTATCCCCAGATATAAAAATAATGATATCCGGGTCCCCAAGGATATCAATGACGCAGCCGTCGACCAGTACCTTGAGGCTCTGGAGATACGTAAAATATGCCATGAAATGGTGGCGCTTCTGGGCGGAAAAATGCCCCATGTCCAGGGCATTGTGGTGGGCGGAACAACGGAGATTCCCACCCGGGAAGCCCTGCATGCCTATGCGGAACGGTTCAAAAAAGTCAAAAAGTTTGTCATGGAAAAATATATTCCGGTGATTTACACTTTAGCAGGGCCTTACAGCGATCTGCTTAAAACCGGTGTGGGCCATAAAAACCTGGTCTCCTGGGGTGTATTCCCCATGGACAGCAAGGGAAACACCCTGCTGAAACCAGGCGTTTACACAAACGGAAAAGACTATAAAGTGGACCCCGCCCAGATCAAGGAATATGTTAAATACTCCTGGTTTGAAGACAGCACCACAGGTCTGAATCCCACCAAGGGCCAGACCCGGCCTGAACCGGGCAAAGTCGGCGCATACTCATTTATCAAGGCGCCCAGATACAATGACAAACCCCATGAAGGCGGTCCTTTGGCCAGAATGTGGGCCACCAACCCGGAACTGTCCAAAACCGGTCAAAAAGCCCTGGGGGTTAAAAGATTACGTGATATCGGCGATGCCTGCTTCTCAATTTTGGGCCGCCATGTGGCAAGGGCTGAAGAGACCGCCCTGGTTGCCACGGCGGTTGAACAATGGCTTGCCCAAGCCACACCGGGCAAAGAAACCTATGTCCCGGCGGATGTCCCCGAAAGCGCAGAAGGCCTTGGCATGACAGAAGCCCCCAGGGGTGCGCTTCTCCACTATGTGGACATCAAGGACTCCGTGATATCCAATTACCAGGTCACCTCTGCCACCATCTGGAACGCCACCCCCAGGGATGACATGGGCCAGAGAGGTCCCATTGAAGAGGCCTTGATCGGCGTACCCGTACCTGACGTGGACAATCCGGTGAATGTCGGGCGCCTGATACGCGCCTACGACCCCTGACTGGGCTGCGCCGTCCACGTGCTGGACGCAGACACCGGCAAGGAAATCAAAGTGGAGGTTCCCCTGTAAATGAAAAAATTACTGGTGCTTGGTGTGGGAAATATCCTAATGCAGGACGAAGGCACCGGCGTCCACGCCATCAATGAACTCTGGAAGGAAAAAGAATACTGGAAAGACGCGGACGTAGACTTCATCGACGGCGGCACCTTTACCCAGGACATCTTTTATCTGTTTGAAGCCTATGAAAACGTTCTGGTACTGGATATTGTCCGGGCCAACCAGGTCCCCGGCACCATTTTTTCTCTGGAAGAAACCCAGCTGAGAAAAGATAACAAGCAGATGCTCTCTTTGCACGACATTGATCTTTTAGACTCTTTAGGTATGGCGCAATTACGCGGACACAGGCCCTATCTCAGGGTGGTGGGTATTGAACCCGCCACCATTGACTGGGGAACGGAACTTACCCCGCCTTTGGCCGCCGCCCTTCCCGATTATTTAAGGATCGTTCGAAAACACATAAATGAGCTCCTTGGGTCGTCCGATACGGCCTGACATGGCAGAATTTCCTTCCCAAGATAGACGGCCGCCACAGGCATCACAAGGCTCCGGTGGCTTTACCCCCTGGACTCCCTTCCCTTTGTCTTAGGTGTTTCGAACAACTCCCCGGCCTTGTAGGAACTTCTGACAAAGGGGCCGGCAGCCACCTGTTCAAATCCGATGTCCCGGGCCATGCGGTCAAGTTGTTCAAATTCTTCCGGACTGTAAAATTTTTCCACACAGAGGTGGTCCCTTGAGGGCTGAAGGTACTGGCCCACGGTGAGGATATTGCAGCCGTGATCGTACAGGTCCTGGAAGGTGGTTTCAAGTTCCTCCAGTGTTTCGCCCAGGCCCACCATGATGCCGGACTTGGCCGGCAGGCCGGGAAAGCGTTCCGTAACATTTCGAATCAGGTCAAGGGATCGCTGGTACTCGGCCTGGGGGCGGACCCTGGCGTAAAGGCCCTGAACAGTCTCAATGTTGTGATTGATCACGTCAGGTTCTGCTTTAGCTACGGTTTCAAGGGCCTTGACATCTCCCTGGAAATCCGGGATCAGGACTTCCACCCGGATGCCGGGGCTGGCCTTTTTAATGGCCTGGATCACATGTGCAAAGTGGGATGCACCGCCGTCAGGAAGATCGTCCCTTGTAACGGAAGTGACAACCACGTAAGTCAGTTTCAATTTGAGTACGGTGTCAGCCACTCTTTGGGGTTCATCCGGGTCAACCGGAGTCGGAGGATTTGAGGTCACATTGCAGAACCGGCAGTTCCGGGTGCAGTTGGCTCCCAGGATCATAAACGTGGCGGTGTTTTTTGAAAAACATTCAAACATGTTGGGACAGGCCGCTTCCTGGCAGACCGTATGAAGGCCTGCTTCGGACAAAAGGCGGGTAACCCTCTGGTAATCGCCGCCTTTGGGCATTCTTTTTTTCAGCCACCTGGGCTTGCCTTTCCGGATGGCACCGGAACAGGAAGAGTGGGTTTTTGTGTGGCCGTTGTCAAGGGTATTCATGGGTTTGGCCCCCGTTTGTTAAAATTGAAAATTTCACAAAAAAATCGAAAAAACAGCTCTTTGACCCGTTCCATAGAAGCGTTCGGGTCAAAGGAGGGATTTTGATTTTCCTGTTCAAGAGACGTCATGGATAAATTTGGGAGACCGCAGGGATTGATCCAGGTAAAAGGGGTCAAATCCGGACAGACATTCAGCGCCAGGCCATGGATGGAGATCCCTTTTTTAATGGAGATGCCCACACTGCCGATTTTCCTCTTCCCGACCCAGAGACCGTGGTTTTGCGGATCCCTTCGGGCCTCTACACCAAACTGCCGGGCCGTTCTCATCATGATTCCCTCAAGACCGTGGACAAAGTCGGCCAC
>QKDP01000304.1 GCA_003252055.1 Desulfobacter postgatei
CAGCGGCTTGGCCGACCAGGTGTCCGCCCGGATCCGCAAAAAACTGCTGGTCAGATCCCGGGTTGAAATCGTGGATTACGGCAACCTGCCCAGGACGGAAAAAAAGAGCAAGCGGGTGTTTGACAACCGCCCAACCGAATAAATATACTCGACAAAGGAGTTAAAATGAAAAAAACATCATTGTTTTTCTGTGCTCTGGCAGCAATAGCCCTTGTTTCCGGAACAAGTCCTGTGCCGGCCCAGGCCAAAAAAGTCAGCCTGAACTATGCCAATTTTCCCCCAGCCCCCACTTTCCCCTGCGTACAGATGGAAAGATGGAAAACCGAAATTGAAAAACGCACGGACGGTGCCGTACAGGTCAACACCTTTCCCGGCGGTACGCTTTTGGACGCCAAAGATATGATGGACGGGGTCATTAACGGCCAGGCCGACATCGGCTGTATCTGCATGGCTTACCAGCCCGGCCGCTTCACCGTGACCAATGCCACAAGTCTGCCCCTGGACATTCCCGACGCCAAGACCGGCAGCCTTGTGCTCTTAGATCTGTATAACAAATACCAGCCCGAGGCCTTTAACAAGGTCAAGGTGTTGGCCATGTTTGTCACAGCACCTGCCAATATCATGTCCAAGGCGCCGGTGGCTGAACTTTCCGACCTCAAGGGGCTGGATCTGCGTGCATCCGGCGGTGCGGCCCAGATTCTCAAAGCCTGGGGCGCCAACCAGGTGGGCATGCCCATGTCCGACACCCCCGAAGCCCTGCAGAAAGGTGTGGTCAAGGGCCTGTTCTCCTCTTTGGAGGTGATGAAGGATCTTAAATTTGCTGAAATCTGCAAATACATTACCATCACCGACACCGTGATCTATCCCTTTGCCGTCATCATGAACAAGGGCACCTGGGACAAGCTGCCCGACGATGTAAAACAGGTTATGGACGGCATGATTGAAGAGCAGTCTGCCTGGACCGGCGAATACATGGACCAGCATGTCAGCGATGCCATTGCCTGGTCAAAGCACCAGGTTGAAGTGATTACGCTCTCTCCTGAGAAAAAGGCCGAGTGGAATGCGCCGCTTGTCCCAATTACGGAAAGCTGGATTAAACAAGCGAATGAAAGCGGCCTGCCCGGAGACCAGATTGTAAAAGATATTAAGATGCTTATTGAAAAACACGCCGCAAAATAGCAATAGATCCATGGAAACCATTGAAAAAATAATCGACGTGCTTAACCGGTTGGCCGGGGTGATTGCCGGGATTATTCTGGTGTTCATGATCCTTTTGACCATGGGCAATATTGTGCTGCGCAGGGTCTGGGTGCCCATCCGGGGCACCTATGAAATTATGGGATTTGCAGGGGCCGTGATCACGGCCCTTGCCATGGGCTTTACCCAGAAAAGAAGAGAGCATATCCACGTGGACATTTTGATCAGCCGGTTTCCGCGGGGAGTTAAAAAGGCTGTATTTGCCGTGAACAACGGATTGTGCACCCTCTTTTTTCTTGCCGCTGCCTGGTTTGTGGGCCGGCGGGGCATGACCCTTCTTCAAACCGGCGAGGTATCTGAAACCCTTAGAATGGTTTACTATCCCTTTACCTTTGTGGTGGCATTCGGCTGCTTTCTGCTGGCTGCCATGCTGTTTATCGATCTGGTTAAATTGTTTATTCTAAAGGATTCCAAATGAGCCTGACCCTGGTGGGCATCCTCGGGATTGCCATCCTGCTGCTGCTGCTGTTCGTGTTCGGCATGCCCGTAAGCTTTGCCATGGCCCTGGTGGGTTTTGGCGGCTTTTCCTATATTCTCAACGTCAATGCCGGGGTAAACATGGTCAGCCAGGAGTTCTGGGCGGTATTCTCCAAGTACGGGCTCACCGTGATCCCCTTGTTTGTGTTCATGGGACAGATCGCCTTTTATTCCGGGGTCAACGAGCGCCTTTATAAGGCGGCTTATAAATGGGTAGGGCATATCCGGGGCGGCATTGCCATGGCCACCATCATGGCCTGCGCCGCTTTTGCCGCCATCTGCGGATCCAACACGGCCACGGCGGCCACCATGACCACGGTGGCATTTCCCCAGATGTCCAATTTCAGGTATAAGCCCATGCTCTCCTGCGGATCCATTGCCTGCGGTTCCACCCTGGGGGTTGTTATCCCGCCGTCGGTGGTGCTCATCATTATCGGCCTTTCCACGGAACAGTCCATTGCACGGCTTTTTTACGGCGGCATCGGGGCCGGCATTCTGTTGTGTTTCTTAATGCTGCTCACAGTGTATGTGGTCTGCCGTTTGAATCCCGAATGGGGCCCGGCCGGTCCGAAGTCGGGTTTCGGCGAACGCATCCGGTCTCTTTCCGGTGCCGTTGAGATGCTGATTCTGTTTTTTTTGATCATGACCGGGTTGTACGCCGGATATTTCACCCCGTCCGAGGCCGGAGGCGCCGGAGCCTTTTTTGCCGTGGTAATCAGCCTGGTCCAGCGGACACTCTCCTGGGAAAATTTTAAAAAGGCTATCATGGATACCTTGCGGGTATCCTGCATGGTCATCATGTTGATCACAGGGGCCATGATCCTGGGCAAATTTTTAACGATCACCCGCATTCCGTTTAACATGGCCTCGTGGGTGGCGGACCTGAACGTCCCCGGCCCCGTGATCCTGGCTGTAATTTTCGGTATGTATGCCATTGGCGGTGCCATCATGGATGCCCTGGCACTTTTGCTGATCACCATCCCCATCTTTTTTCCCGTGGCCTCTCAGATGGGCTGTGACCCCATCTGGTTTGCTGTTCTCATTACTGTGGTTACAACGCTTGGC
>QKDP01000293.1 GCA_003252055.1 Desulfobacter postgatei
TCAGATCGACACGGTAGAAGTCAGCGGTTCAAGTCCGCTCGTGCCAACCATAAAAATCAAGCACTTACGGGAAATTCCGTAAGTGCTTTTTTGATTCCTATTATAATCGACAAAAGCAATCCAAGATACCGTAAATATATATTCTGGCATGGATTAAAAATCAATGGAACCCGGGGTGCGGGGAAAGGCAATCACATCCCGGATATTGGAAATTCCGGTAAGCATCATCAAAAACCGCTCAAACCCCATGCCAAAGCCGGCGTGGGGCACGGTGCCGAACCGGCGGGAATCCAGGTACCACCAGTAGGGATCTTTATCAAGACCCATCTCATCCATCCGGGCTTCCAACACGTTTAAGCGCTCCTCCCGCTGACTGCCCCCGATGAGTTCGCCGATGCCCGGAACCAGTAGATCCATGGCGGCCACGGTTTGGCCGTCATCGTTCATGCGCATGTAAAAGGGTTTGATCTGTCTTGGATAATCCGTAAGAAATACTGGTGTCTTAAAATGTTCTTCAGCCAGAAACCGCTCGTGTTCAGACTGCAGATCAATGCCGTACTTAACCGGATATTCAAATGTTTTGCCGCATTTTTTCAAAATTTCCACGGCGTCAGTGTAAGGCAGCCGGGCAAAGGGTTTACTGATGAGTATTTCCAGCTGCTGGCCCAGGGTTTTGTCCACAAAACGCATGAACAGGTCCAGATCTTCTTTACAATATTCCATGGCATGGTTGACCAGGTATTTAACCAGCTCTTCGGCATGGTCCATATCGCCGTCAAGATCACAAAAGGCCATTTCCGGTTCCAGCATCCAGAATTCTGCGGCATGACGCCGAGTATTAGAATTTTCCGCCCTGAAGGTCGGGCTGAAAGTATAGACGTCGCCCAGGGAAAGAGCAAACATTTCGGCAGAGAGCTGGCCGGATACGGTGAGATTGGCTTCCCGGCCAAAAAAGTCCCTGGAAAAATCCATTTTCCCCTGTTTTTGAACATTGGCCGGATCAAGGCTTGTGACCCGGAACATCTCTCCTGCACCCTCGCAGTCAGAACCTGTGATCAACGGGGAGTGAAGATAATAAAAACCCTTGTCGAGATAAAAGGTGTGAATGGCCTGGGCCATCCGGGATCTGATCCTGAAGGCAGCACCGTATTTGTTGGTCCGGGGCCGAAGGTGGGCAATGCTGCGCAAAAACTCGTCTGTATGCCGTTTTTTCTGCAACGGATAATTATCCGGTGCAATGCTGATCACATCCACGGCCGTGGCCTGGATTTCCCATTTCTGGCCCTTGCCGGGCGATGCCACCAGCTGTCCGGTTACGCTAACCGCAGAACCTGTGGTCAATTTTTCCACCTGACTGTATTCAGCCAGGCCGTTTCCGGCAATCACCTGGATATTGGCCAGACAAGAACCGTCATTGAGCTCAATAAAACTAAAATCCTTTGCATCCCTTTTGGTCCGGACCCATCCCTGTACAAAAACCTCACCCGGAGGGTTGGTCATATCCAGCACTGCCTTTATCTTGGTTCTTTTCATTGCAATTTCCATTTTAAAAATATATAGTTACTGATTTTCAAACAGGTAAAGTAAAGGTTAAAATATAAATAAATTCAGTATCATGCACGAGCAAAATTATCAATATATCCTTAACCGGGTCCAGACCCCGACCCGGTATTCCGGCAATGAAATCAACACAGTAAAAAAAGACCTGTCCCAGGTTGATCTGACCTTTGCCCTGGCCTTTCCGGACCTGTATGAAATCGGCACATCCCACTTTGGACTTCAAATCCTTTATTCCATTCTGAATAACCGGGAAGATATTGCAGCAGAACGGTTCTTTGCCCCGGCCCCGGACATGGAAGCCCTGATGCGGGAAAAAAAGGTGCCCTGTCTCTCCATGGAGACCCGGACGCCCCTGGGCCGCTTTGACATCATTGGCGTCAGCCTTTTGTATGAACTCAATTTCACCAATATTCTGACCCTGTTTGAATTGTCCGGCATCCCCTTTTACGCGGATCAACGGGATGAGACCTTTCCACTGATCATTGCGGGCGGCCCCTGCGCCTTTAACCCCGAGCCCCTGGCTGATTTTTTCGATGCCTTTGTGATCGGGGATGGGGAACAGGTCATTACCCGGGTAGCAGATGCCGTGATTGCGTTTAAAAAACAGGGCGACGGCAAAAAAAAGACCTTGCTCAGGATCCTTTCCCGGATTGAGGGCGTGTATGTGCCCTCCTTTTTTACCGTATCCCGGGATGATGCCGGCCGCCAGATTCTGACCCCGCTGTATGAGGACCATTCCCGTATCAAACGGGCCATCTTGCCGGAACTGACCTTTGCCGATTTTCCCATTTCACCCATCGTGCCCTTTGGAAAACCGGTTCATGACCGTCTGCGCCTGGAAATTGCCCGGGGATGCTCCAGGGGATGCCGGTTCTGCCAGGCCGGAATGATTTACCGGCCTGTGAGGGAACGAAGCCTGGAAGACCTTCTTAAAATCACCCAAACCTCCCTGGCAACCACGGGCTACTCGGATATCTCCCTACTCTCTTTGAGCACCGGAGATTATTCGCAACTGCCGACATTAATGGAGGAACTTTTAATACTCAGCCAGGGCCAGTGCAATGCCATCAGCCTACCGTCCATCCGGGCTGAAAAACTAACTCCCCAGCTCATGGAGCTGATCAGAAGTGTCCGTAAAACCGGTTTCACCATTGCCCCCGAGGCCGGGACCCAGCGCCTGCGGGACATCATCAACAAGAACCTCACCGAAGAGAGCATTGCAAAAACCGTTGAAAACGCCCTCTCCCTGGGCTGGAAAAACATCAAGCTGTACTTTATGACGGGCCTTCCCTTTGAACAGATGGATGATATCCAGGGGATTGCAGATCTTTCCCGGCGGCTGGCCTCCAAATACACCAAAGGAAAGCAGATGATCAACGTATCGGTTACCTGCTTTATACCCAAATCCCACACCCCGTTCCAGCGCCATGCCCAGATGACCCTGGAGCAGACCCGTGAAAAACTGCAGTACCTGAAGGACAATCTGCGGCATCCCAAGGTCAATCTGAAATGGCAGGACCCCAAAATGAGCCTTCTGGAAGGGGTCTGGGCCAGGGGAGACCGGGCCCTGTCGCCGTTACTGGTCAAGGCATTTGAACTGGGATGCCGGCTGGACGGATGGAGTGACCTTTTCAATTTCAGCCTGTGGGGACAGGCCTTTGAGGCCACAGGCATTGATCCTGCCTTTTATACTTCCCGCAAAAGAACGCCTGATGATCCACTGCCTTGGGACCACATTGATTCCGGGATTAAAAAAGCGTTTCTGGAAAGCGAATTTAAAAAAGCTGAAGAAATGGCCCTGACGCCGGACTGCCGGGAGAATGCCTGCACCGGGTGCGGCATTTGCAACTTTAAAACCATTGCGCCTGTGCTTCAAAAAAATAATGCCGGCCAGGAAGCGCTTTCAGATAAAAGCCCAGATAAAAGAATCAGCGGGCAGCCGGACCGCCTGCCGGACGATGCGTTTATCAAATATGAATTGAAATTTTCCAAACTGGAAGACGCCAGATTTTTCGGCCACCTGGAAATGGCCACCATTTTCCAGCGGGCAGTCAAGCGCACAGGCTTTACCGTAAAATATTCCAAGGGGTTTAATCCGTCCATGCGTATCTCCTTTGCCACCGCCCTGCCTCTGGGGATGGAAAGCGAGGAAGAGAGTCTTTACATCTATCTTGAAAAAGGATTAAAGCCCGACAGGGTCATGTCTGCCCTGAACGCCCAACTGCCCCGGGGCATTCAGATTACAGACTGCGCGCTTTTCCGTAAATCACCGCAAAACCCGACACCCCGGGACACCTATCAGATCTCATTTACAGCACCCTGTATCCGTCAGCCCGAACTGGACCGGTTCCTGGCCCTGTCTGAATTTATGGTTGAAGATACCAGCAAAAAGGGTAAGATTCGAAGAACAAATTTGCGAAAAGCGCTTTCATCCGTCCGGCTGGCCTCCCCTACCCGCCTTGAAATGACGCTGACATCCTATAATGAACGCATCGTCAGGCCTGCAGAAGTTCTGGCCAGGGGATTTGGTGTTGATGACGCCGTTGTAAAGGATGCAAGAATAAAAAAGATTAAAGGGTAACTTAAGTAACCATAAGGATTTATTATGCTCAAAGAGCTTGTTGTCAATTGTGCTCCCCATGAAACCCGGGTCGCCCTGCTGGAAAACGGGACCATAGTCGAAGTTTTTAATGAACGCAGGGATGACACAAGTATTTCAGGAAACATATATAAAGGCAGAGTCCAGCGGGTACTGCCGGGTATGCAGGCGGCCTTCGTGGATATAGGATTTGACCAGGCTGCATTCCTCTATGTGGATGATGTCCTGGATTCCGCCAGTCTCAAGGTGTGCAGACAGCTGGAACAGGACGCGGATGCAGAAGAACGGGATGATGATGAAATGGCTGTTGATGAGATGGACGAAGAATCCGAGTCATGGAAAATACCTGCACCTGAATGCGCCATCGAAGGACTTCTTGGGGAAGGCCAGGAAATCCTGGTCCAGGTGGCAAAATCATCCATAGGGTCCAAAGGCCCCCGGGTCACCACCCATATTTCCCTGGCCGGCAGGTATATGGTGCTTATGCCCACGGTGGATCACATCGGCATTTCCAGACGGATCACGGACGAGACAGAACGTATCCGGCTGCGGGATATGCTCAAGGGGCTGCGTAAAAATAATTTCGGCTATATTTTCAGGACCCAGGCAAAGGATATTGATGAAGTCACCTTGTCAAAAGAGATCGAATTTCTAAACAACACCTGGGAGGATATCCAGGAAAGAAACCGAACCATTTCAGCCACAGCCCTGGTCTACAAAGATCTGAATGCCACCTTCCGGGCGGTCAGGGATCTTCTGGCCAATGAGGCGGACAAACTGGTCATTGATTCAAAACGGGAATATGAAAGCGTCCAGAATTTCTTAAAAAAACTGATGCCCGATGTTAACCTTTCCGTTGAGCTGTACCAGGGCAAAGAGCCTATTTTTGACGCATACAATATTGAAGGAGACCTCACCCGTGCACTGAAAAAGAAAGTCTGGCTCAAATCAGGCGGGTATATTGTTATTGAGCAAACCGAAGCGTTAGTGGCAATCGACGTGAATACCGGGCGGTATGTGGGCAAACGCAACTTTGATGAAACCATTCTGAAAACCAACCTGGAAGCGGTCAAGGAGATTGCCTACCAGATCCGGCTGCGCAATATCGGCGGCATCATTATCATTGACTTCATTGACATGCGTAAAACCACCCACAAGGACAAGGTCATGGCCCAGATGCACGAAGCCATGAAAAAGGATAAAAGCCAGACAAATATTCTTCCCCTTACGGAACTTGGCCTGGTTCAGATGACGCGCAAGCGTACCCGCCATAATCTGACCCGGACCCTTTGTGAGCCGTGCTTTTACTGTAATGGAAACGGCTACCTGCTATCGAGAAAATCCATCTGCTACAAAATTTACAGGGATATAGCCGCCGAAGCCAGGGACATGATGGGCAACAGATTTACGGTAAAAGTACATCCGGAAATTGCCCAGCTTTTCCACGGCAGTGAAAACCATCTGCTGGTTTCTCTGGAATCGATATTTTTAAAACCTGTTTCCATTTACCCGGAACCCCATTACCATATTGAGGAATACCACATATTTGAGTCTCTTGCGCCAAAACATTCAAAAGGACTCGATACGTCATCTTGCCCCTGCTCAAATTCATAATTATTTAGAGCAGGAGCAAGAAAAATTGTTTGATTGACATTAATAAATATATGAATTAGTATTCTATGTTTATGGCAGTTTATGAACCGATATTGATAATATAATAACAAGACAGGACAAGGAACAACGATTTTATGAAACGCACTTATCAGCCAAGCAACCGGAAAAGAACCAGAAAACACGGATTCCTGAAAAGAATGTCCACCACGGGCGGCAAACGCGTCATTAATGCTAGGCGGGCCAAAGGAAGAAAAAGACTGACTACGGTTTAAATTTTTCAGGGGTTTATTGAGTAACTTTTCCTTACCCAAAGATGCACGGCTCCGGAAACGAGCCGAATTTTTAAAGCTTTCACAACATGGTAGAAAGATACGAACCAGTTATTTTATAGCTGCTGTTTCCAAGGGAACAGAAAAAAACAATCGAATCGGCATTACCGTATCTAAAAAAGTGGGGAATGCAGTCGCGCGCAACAGAATAAAAAGGCTTGTAAGAGAGTATTTCAGACACAGGAAAGATTTTGTATCCGGAACAAACGACATCAGCATAATTGCAAGAAAAGGTCTGACAACACTGTCCAATAAACAGATTAATGAAAAGCTTAATAAACTTTTTGAAAAAATTGTATTGGCATAAATGAGCAGGCAGCTGTTATCCATATTGATCAGGTTTTATCAGATTTTTATATCGCCGCTCCTTGGCACCCATTGCAGGTATGAGCCATCGTGTTCACACTATGCCCTGGAAGCGATTCAAAAATATGGCAGTATAAAAGGCAGCATTTTGGCAATAAAAAGAATATTGCGTTGCCACCCGTTCCGGCCTGGAGGTTATGATCCGGTCCCTTAAATTAGCCTTACAAACAACCTGTTAACCGTCACCTGCCTTCCTCTTCTTACAAATTAAAACAACCGCCTTGTTTTTAGGAGAGAAGATGGATGAGCAAAAACGATTATTCTTAGCTGTGGTTCTGTCAATTGTAGTCCTTTTCGGCTATCAATTCTTTTTCGCACCCGCACTCCAGCCGGATAATCAAACCCCTGAGGTTCCGTCACAGACGCAGGATTCGTCTGAATCCGGTTCCGCCAAGGTTTCGAATTTCACCCCCCCGACAGAACCTGAACCTGCTCCGGTAGCCCGGACAGAACAGCCGGACTTTCGTACCATTACGCTGTCCACCCCCTATTACACCATTGCCGTCAGTGAGCATAAAGCTGCGGTAACAAGCCTGACCCTGAATGATTACAGGGAGACCAATGATGATGGCTCTCCTGCAAAACAGCTGGTACCTGAAGAACTGGCCGATCTTACCGGGGGTATATTTTCCATTGACACCGCCCAGGGAAGTATCCGGGGACTGGCCGATGCCGTTTTCTCATGCGATGCGGACAGCACGAATCTTTCCCTGAACGAAGGCGAGAAAAACATTACATTTTCCTGGACAAACCCGGACGGCATTACGGTAAAAAAAGTGCTGACCTTCAGGGCGGATTCCTACCTTATCCATTGTAACATCATTGTTCAGAATGGCTCGGGCATGCCGGTCAACGACGCCATGAGCATTTGCGTTCCCGGTCATTTCAATGAAGATGTCAAGCATCGCTCCCGGTTCGCATATGAGGGTCCGATAGCCTATATCGACAACAAGTTTACCACCATCAAACCCAAGGATCTTGAAGACAAGGACACTTATTCGGGAACCGTGGCCTGGGCCGGCTACACCACCCGTTATTTCCTGACGGCGGTCATGCCGGATACCCCGGAGGCAGCCACCCTGAAGCTCACCTTTGTCAATGGCGTCGTAACCAACCGGCTGGTTACCCAGATGCCGAGATTAGATCCGGAGAAACAAAACCAGCAGTCTTTTACCCTGTATATGGGCCCCAAAAGTTATAAAATTTTAAGCCGGTACGACAACCTTTTGAAAAAATCCGTTAATTTCGGTTTTTTTGATATTCTGGCCAAACCGCTGCTCATTGCCATGAACTTTATCCATGACATTATTCCCAATTACGGGGTAGCCATCATTCTTCTGACCATCATCATCAAACTGCTATTCTGGCCCCTGGGCACCAAAAGTTACAAATCCATGAATGAGATGAAAAAGGTACAGCCTTTGATGACACAGATCCGGGAAAAATACAAAGACGACAAGCAGCGCATGAACCAGGAAATCATGGGATTGTACAAAACCTACAAGGTCAACCCGGCTTCCGGGTGCCTGCCGCTGCTGGTACAGATGCCCATATTCTTTGCCCTGTACCGCATGCTCTACATGGCCATTGAGCTGCGCCACGCGCCTTTTGTAGGATGGATTAGGGATCTGTCCGGTCCAGAGCGCCTGTTTCACTTTAATTTTGCCATCCCTTTCATGGAGCCCCCTTATGGTATCCCGGTGCTGACACTTCTAATGGGCGCATCGTTCCTGCTCCAGCAGAAAATGACACCCACAGGCGGGGACCCTATGCAGGCAAAAATGATGATGCTTATGCCCCTATTCATGACGGTTCTGTTTATCAACTTTCCGGCAGGCCTGGTCCTGTACATGTTTATCAACAACATCATCTCAATGGGGCAGCAGTATTACACACAAAAGATTTCAGCTTAAGGAGGACGCATGAACCAACCCCTTGAATTTACAGGGAAGAATGTCACTGCAGCAGTTGACGCGGCCTGCAAGCAGCTTGGTATCCCCAAAAAAGAATTAAAATATAATGTAATCTCAACGGGAACAACCGGCATTTTCGGTATCGTCGGCCGCAAGGACGCCCGGATCCGGGTGACGGTTCCTGGCAAAGAAACAGCGCAATCCAAGGAAGACAAGGAAGGTATTCTCTCCATTGTAGATGAGGCCTTTGGCCAGAGCGAACCCGCGCCGAAACCCAAACAGTCCGCTCCTGCACCCAAAAAGCCGGCACCGAAACCAAGGCCGCCAAAGCAACCCAAAGAAAAAGAACCGGAAGAGGCACCTGACAGCCAGGATAAAGAATTTCAGGCCCCAGAAAACACACCGGAATTTGACGGCGAAGATACCGGCCGGTGGGATGATCGCCCGGCACCCAGATCAGAAAAGCCGGACAAAGAGGAACTGCCGCCGGTGCCTGTATCCCAGGCATCCATTGACATAGGCGTTGAGGCGGTACAAAAAATGGCAGACCTGATCACCGAAGACGCCCATGTTGAAGCCATAACCCACGAAGACAGACTGACCCTTCAAATCAACGGGGGAAACACCGGCATTCTGATTGGCCGCAAGGGCCAGACCCTGGACGCCATGCAGTTTCTTGCGGATAAAATCATCAACCGCCAGAGCGAAGGCCGTGTCAGGGTCAAAGTTGACATTGAGGGCTATATGGAGACCCGGAAAGCAAATCTAAAGCACCTGGCCCTGAAAATGGCGGAAAAAGCCAAAAAAACCGGACGGCCTGCCACCATTAACCAGATGAGTGCCCAGGACCGCCGTATTGTTCACCTTGCCCTGAAAGAAGATGCCCAGGTTCGCACCCAGAGCATGGGAGACGGGTATTACAGGCGTCTGGTTATTTTCCCCAAAAAACGCAACTCCTACAGGGGAAAAAAGCGGTTCAAAAAATAAATGACAGATACAATTGCCGCAATAGCCACCCCTTTTGGAAGCGGCGGCATCGGTGTCATCCGGATTTCAGGACCAACGTCCTTTGATCTGGTATCCAAAATTTTTTCAAAGACGCCGGCCGATGGGGAAAGAAAGGTACCGCAGCTGATCTCACACAGGGTAATGCACGGTTTTATATGTGACGGGGAGAGTACGGTTGACGAAGTGCTTGTCATCCCCATGAAAGCCCCGCGTTCCTATACAGCCGAGGATGTTGTGGAGGTCCAGGCCCATTCCGGCACCATTGTTCTTCGGCGTATTTTGGACCTGCTCTTCAGCCAAGGCGCACGCCCGGCAGAACCCGGAGAATTTACCCGGCGGGCCTTTTTAAACGGCCGCATAGACCTGACCCAGGCCGAAGCGGTGGCAGACATCATCAATGCGCGTTCAGACGCCTCCCTTAAATTTGCCGCATCCCAGAACCTTGGCGTATTGCGCCAAAATATCCAGGACATGATATCTGTCTTGACCCAATTTCTGGCCCGGCTTGAGGCTGCCATTGATTTTCCCGATGATGCAGGCGCATTTTCCTACACCAGCCAGGATAAAACCAGGCTTCAATCCGTTGCAGACAAAATTGGGGGGCTTATCCAGCAGTATAAGGATGCCTGTTTTTTAAAAACCGGCATACGCCTGGCCATCTGCGGGGAGCCCAATGTGGGAAAATCCAGCATCATGAACCGGATTTTGGAAAAGGAAAAATCCATTATCACGGCCATCCCCGGGACCACCCGGGACCCCATTGAGGACAGCCTGACCATTGAGGGCATTCCCTTTGTCGTTGTTGATACGGCCGGCATCCACCAGACAGATGATCTTGTGGAAATCATCGGCATTGAAAAGGCCAGGGACCAGATAAACGCGGCTGATATTGTCCTGTATGTAATTGAACCGGGAAAACCCTTTCCCGGGAAAACCGTATCAAAGATCCTTCCGGAAGATACGCCGGTCATTTTTGCCATCAATAAAATGGATCTGGCTGATGAACTTGATCTGCCGCAACTGCCTGAGAAATATGCCGACCATTGCCCCCTGGAAGTCTCCGCACTCACAGGGAAAGGCATAAATACCCTTAGAACAAGGCTTCTGGAGACCTGTATCGGCAACCTTGAGATTGGAAATGATGCGGTCATTCCCAATCTGCGGCATAAAAACGCCCTGGTCCAGGCCCTCGGGGCTATGACAACGATGATGGAAGGGCTTGAAAACGGCCAGGAAGAAGAAACCCTGGCACTGGATGTTAAAAGTTGTATTGACCATCTCGGGACAATTACCGGAGACACTGCGCCTCCGGATATCCTTGATGCTGTTTTTAATAATTTCTGCATTGGGAAATAAAGGTGTTACCCATGAATTTAGATAAACATTTTGTAAAATATGAAGCGCTTGTCAGTATGGTGGACCAGGTCTTTGACCGGGTTAAAAAGGAGTTCCCTAAAGAGGTGTTCTGCAGGGAAAAATGCTCGGACTGCTGCTATGCCATTTTTGACCTGACCCTGATCGAGGCACTGTACCTGAACCACAAGTTTAATGAAAAATTTTCAGGCAAGGAAAAAGCAGATCTCATTGCCATTGCCGATAAAACAGACCGTGCCCTGACCAAAATGAAGCGGGACGCCTACAAAAAAGTCAAGGAGGGGGCTGACCAGCTTGAAGTTGTGGGAAGAATGTCCCAGGAACGGGTCCGCTGTCCCCTTCTGGGTGAAAACAATCTGTGCCTGATGTACGAGTACCGCCCCATTACCTGCCGGGTATACGGGATTCCCACCTCCACGGCCGGAGCCTCCCACATCTGCGGCCGGACCAATTTTGTCCAAGGCAAGGCCTATCCCACCCTGAACATGGATAAAATATACACCCAGCTCCAGCTTTTATCTGCAGAACTGGTCAAGGACATCAACTCGTCCAACATCCGGATGCATGAACTGCTTATTCCCGTGTCCATGGCCATGGTCACCCTGTTTAACGATGAATTTCTTGGAGTAAAAAAAGATGAGTGAAACCTACTTCTCCCCCGAGGAAATTGAAGAAAGAAAAAAGGCGATTTTCGATGCCATGGGAAAACGGGGCCAACGGCAGATCATGAAAACGGGGTATGACAAATGGGACCCGTTCCAGGAACCCAAAGACCCCATTGACATCCGCAAGGATAAAACCAAACGGACCTCCCAGGAGCTGATCCGGGAGTTTCTCACAGCCATTGATGCGGATGAATATTCCAACAGCTATGCCCAGGGCGCCCTTGAAATGTGCCTTGGCATCGTAAATGACGAGGAGAAAATCAGAGGCATGTTTGATTTTGCCCACTGGTATGCAAGACTGCTTGAAAAAGAGGGACATGATCCCCTTTGACCGGAACCGTGCCCTGGATATTCTTAATGATGCCACGGCACGCTTGACAGCCCGGGCCTACATCCGTGAAATCAGCCGGGAATTTTCCCTGACACCATTCCAGGCAAAAAAAGTACTCAGAGCCCTTGTTCAGAGCCAGGATGTGGCCTACCAGGATCTGTATGGATCCACCTATGTTATGGAAGGCTTTTCAAAACCGGTCCGGATCACGGACCGGTTTTTCATTCTGCCCCCTGATATTGCAAGCATTGCAGGCCCCAATGATATAGATATCCGGATAAGCGCGGGCATATCCTTTGGCACCGGCCACCACCCCACCACCCGGCTTTGCCTGGCTGCCCTGGACAGGCTTTTTTTCTCAACAGAGCGGTCAAACCATCTTCAAGGCGGCAAGGCAGGCGATATCGGCACGGGTTCAGGGGTGCTTGCCATAGCGGCCTGCCTTGCAGGCATGTCCCGGTGCACGGCCTGGGAAACAGATCCCAATGCCGTCAGCGAGGCTTGCCGGAATGTGGCAGCCAACGGCCTTGAGGACAGGATAACCGTCATCCACGACATCATGACGCCCCGAGATTTAAGGCTCTCCCTTGTTATGGCCAATTTAAGGTTTCCCACCCTTAAACAGATTGCATCTGATATTTATTCAATCCTGGTACCCGGCGGACATCTGATTCTTTCGGGGGTCCGGGCCTGGGAAATGGATAATTTAAAAACCCATTACAGCACCATGGGATTTTCCATAGACTGGGAACGGGAAGAAAAGCTGTGGGGCGCCCTGGCGCTGACAAAAAAGCCATAAAGGAAAGCATGCGGCCTGCCATTCAAATTCTTGTAACGATATTTCTGGTTTTAAGCGTTTCCCAGGCCAGATGTGATGTGTACCGCTGGACTGACGAAAACGGGGTCAGGCACTTTTCCAATGTCGGTTCTCCCTACGGGAAAAAGGCAACACAAATGCGAGAATCCGTCAATTCCGCCCCAAAGATATCAGACAAATCCAATTTTCTGGTAACAAAGGTGTTTGACGGAGATACCGTGCAGGTTCAGGGGCAGGATCTTGAATTTCGAGTCCGCATGGTGGCCATTGACGCCCCGGAAACAGGCGGATCAAAAAACAAGGGTCAGCCCTATTCCCAAAAAGCAAAAAAAATTCTAACGCAGCTCATTCAAGGAAAAAAAGTCCGGTTGAAACAATACGGTACCGACAGGTACAACCGGATCCTGGCGGAAATTTTTTCCCAGGACATTAACATTAATCTGGCCATGGTCCGCCAGGGTCTTGCCGAAGTTTACCGGGGCAGATTACCTGAAAATTTTGATCCCGGCCCCTACAAGAAGGCCGAGGCTGATGTCAGGCGTAGAAGGGCAGGTATATGGTCACTGGGGAAGGCGTATAAGAGTCCAAAAACATGGCGGAAAGAAAATCCCAGGTAGTGTTTGAACGCAAATCCGTGTTTGGACGAAAAGTTGCCCAGATGCAAGGCGTAGAAAAATTTGTAACCGGAGCATACTAATGTATGTGAGGATTGCAAATTTTTCTGCAACGCCGCAGATGGATGACTTTTCGTTCAAAGACTAAATAGATACAGCAGCCTCATAACCCCCATGCACCGCATCAAAAGCTGTGCCCACCTTTAAGGCATCACCGGCCACAAAGCAGTCAATGCCAAGTTTTTTGGCCATCTGCGCCAATGGATTGTAAGACACAGCGCCCGCAGCCACCACAACAGTGTCAAAGTCCAAGGCATTGATTTTGCCATACTGCTCTATTTCCAGGCCTGTTTCAGTGATCCGCACCACTTTTGCATCTGTCACGGTTTCCACATTGAAACGCCCAAGATCCTGCATCATCCCCCACCTGATGGATTTGCCGATATCCTTTCCCATACGATCCGTCATCTCAATAAGACACACCTTTTTGCTGCCCCGGGTGGCCATGTCAAAAAGAGCCTCCGGGGTTTCGGCCTTGTTCACCAGCAGAAATTTTATGATTTCCGCCGGCATGGTGCCTTTTTCCGCAAGGAATAACGCCGTTTCAACCCCCACCGCCCCACCACCGATGATGGCCACATGTTTGCCGGTTCCCACCTTGTCTTCAAGAACATCCCAGGCCCCTGCCACATGGGGAAGGTTCATGCCGGGGATGGGCGGTTCAAGGGGAAGCGCACCTGTGGCAAGGATCAGGGCTTCTGGTTTTTCCTTTAAAATAAGAGCTTCGTCCACCTTGCAGTTCAATACCACGGGGATTTTTTCTACAAAAAGTTGATTTTCAAGGTCCTCTGAAAACCGGGCAAACTCGTCCCTGCCCGGAGGAGCCGCAGCCAGGTGGAGTTGGCCGCCTAGGCGCCTGGAACGCTCATACAGGGTCACATCATGGCCGCGCCGGGCACAGGTAAGCGCAGCAGTCATGCCGGCAGCCCCGCCGCCAACCACCATAACTTTTTTGCCCACTTCAACTTTACCGGCCTTTTCCCGGCACTCATGGCCGGCCAAAGGATTGCAAAGGCACTCCACGTGCTTAAGTTTCAACAGATTATCAAAACAGCCCTGGGCACAGGCAATACAATGGACAATCTCCTTTTCTCTGCCTTCACGGGCTTTTTTCGGCAGATCCGGGTCAGCGATCAGGCTGCGCCCCATGGCCACCATGTCGCAAAAGCCCTGACCAATCATCTTCCTGCCGGTTTCAGGGTCATTTATCCTGTGGCTTGCGATCACAGGGACATCAACAACAGCCCGGATATCCCGGGCAAGATACCCAAATGCCCCCCTGGGCACCTGGGACACAATCTGGGGCACCCGGGCCTCATGCCAGCCCACATTGATACACAGGGCATCCACAGATTCTTGGGACAGTTGTTTTGCATATTCGATGAGATCGGACCGGTCATTGCCGCCCGGCATAAAATCATTACCGTTCATTCTTACGATCAACGGATAGTCAGGCCCCACGGCATCCCGAACCGCATGGGCCACTTCCAGACCAAACCGCATGCGGTTTTCAAGGTGTCCTCCGTATTCGTCCGTGCGCTGATTGGTCAGCGGAGACAAAAATTCGGAAATAAGATACCCAGTGCCCGACAGAATCTCCACAGCATCAAACCCTGCCTTCTTCACCCGGGCTGCGGCATTTGCAAAGGATTCAATGGTCTGATGTATCTCGCCGATTCCAAGGGCCTTGGGCGTCTCCTTTGTCATCCTGGAGACAATGGCAGACGGAGCCACGGGCTGTTTGCCATTGAGAAAAAATGAAAAATTGTACCGGCCGGCATGGTTGATCTGCGCTGCACAAAGGCTTCCGTTTTCCCGGATGGCACCTGCCAGGCGGGTCAGTCCCGGGATAAATTTATCATCATGGGCACCAATGTTCTGGGTGTTGCCGGACAAATCGTCCACCGTGGCATACCCGACACAGATCATGCCCGCTCCGCCCTTGGCCCGTCTTACGTAAAATTCAATGATCTGATCCGTTACTTCAAACCCCTGTGCCATGCCCAGGTGCATGGCCGGCATATAAATTCTGTTGGGAATGCTCAATTGATTGATTTGAATGGGGTTAAACAAAGGATCTGTCATTGTGTCTCCTTAAGAGCCTGTTTAAAAATAGATGAATCGGCTGCAATCCCATGAAAATGGCCCCAATTCCCCCAAATTTTATGTCAATAGTCCAGCTATTAACAAAAAATTTGTGAAAATTGGTTCTCATTTTCATGAAATTTCGCTTCGATCCCCTAATTTTTAAACAGGCTCTAATCAATTGTTATCCTCAAACGGGTTGTTTTTTTTCTTTTTGCCCGTCCCCTGACAGGCATCACGCATTCAGGTGGATACACCCATTTTAGGAAGAATATAAATTTGAAGCAGCAGATAAACCGCAACCAACCCGACCATAAATAAAATTTCCATTCACCGTCTCCTTTAACGTTAGAATTAAGCAGGTCCAGCGTACTAATTTATTGACCCGCACGACCCCATAGTATGAAATCTATAGCAAACAATATGCCAAAATGTCTATGCGCTTTCGGTCATTATTTATCCGGATCACTACAAAAAGCGATACCTTTGCCGCACTGATATCAACGGATCAATCCTGACGGATCACAGCTTTTGATAATTTCACGTCTGTGGTATATGTTGCGGGTCGGACACTGTTTAGTATTATTTAGTGTCCGACCGGAAATAAAAATTTTAATCATCGCCTGACTATGGAGACCGCATGGCTGAAATAAAAGATATTGTACTGATTTACATGGAAAACGCACCTGTCAGTTTCGCCAGAATTGAAGATATTGTGCCGGACCATAAAAAAGACTGGTATCAGATCAAACTGCTGATGCTGCAGATACCGTTGCAGGTCGTCACCTGGATTTTAAAGGCAGACTACATTAATGGAGAGGTCTTTTCCATGAACGGCAAAAGCATGCGGCTGGAAAAGGTGGAAGCCCCGCTTTTGCCCGTTGAACATAACAGCTTGCCTGAAACATCACCTGAAAACGACAAAGATCTTGAATCCCTTGAATCGGATGATCCTTCCGGGAAAAATGGGGGCAAAATTATCTCCTTTTCCAAACTGAAAAACCAGAAAAACGGGCAGGAACCATAGATTGCATGGTCCCACCGGCATCCTGTCCGCATCCAGGCGTACAGATATACCAGGATGGTACACCCCCTGGTTTCTGGACAGAATTGAAAAAGGGTATTTTGTTGTAACCAATCCCTTTAACAGACAGTCCCGCAGGGTTAATGCAACACCCAAGGATATTCACACCATTGTTTTCTGGTCCAAAAACTATGGTCCATTCCTGGACTTAAGCACCCACAAAATTTTAGCCCAAAAAGGATTTCACCTGTTTTTCAATTTTACCATCAATACACCTTTAAAAGATCTTGAACCCGGCCTGCCGGACCTTTCAGAGCGCCTGGCCCAGGCCCGGCGTATTGCCCGGGACGTAAGTCCCGTACAGGTTGCCTGGCGTTTTGACCCCATCTGTTTTTATGAGAAAGGCGGCCGGATGTTTAACAACCTTGACGCCTTTGAATATATAGCAGGACAATTGTCACAGATGGGCATCAAGCAATGTATTACCAGTTTTTATGATCCGTACCAAAAGGTGGCCGCAAGAATCAAACGCATGGCTGATTTGGGCAAACCCATGCTCAAATTCATCGATCCGGGCATGGACCGCAAAATAAAAATTATCCGCAGTATGGCTCGATTTCTCAAAGCCCGTGGCATGGAGCTTTTTCTATGCTGTGAAAAAGAATTGATGGGCGCCGCCGAATTACAGACATACGCATCCGCCAGCGCCTGCATCAACGGGCACCTTTACAAATCCCTGTTCGGCGGAAATCCGGAAACCCGTGGCGATTATGGACAACGACGTAAAATGGGCTGTCAATGCACAAAATCCTTTGACATCGGCTCCTATGAAGACCACCCCTGTTTCCATAACTGTCTTTTCTGCTATGCCAGAACGGGCCTTGACATCACAAAACCGGCCATGGACTGACCTGGCCGGTCAACAGCTATACCCAACCCACAACAAACCATGAAAATAAAAGACTTAACAATTAACGGCATCACCTTTCTGGCCCCCCTGGCCGGAATTACCAATCTGCCCTTCAGGCAGCTGATAAAGGCGTGCGGGTGCGCCGTGGTATGCTCGGAGATGATCAGTGCCAAGGGTATATTTTACAACGCTGAGAAAACGATAACCCTGCTTCAGTCACAAGAAGACGAGCGGCCGTTGTCTGTACAGATTTTCGGTTCAGATCCGGTGTCCATGGGACATGCTGCAGCGTTTATCAATGATCTTGGCACAGCAGATATCATTGACATTAATTTTGGATGCAGTGTCAAAAAAGTAATCAAACAAGGGGCCGGCGTTGCCCTAATGAAGGATCCGGCCCTTGCCCAAAAAATCATCAAGGCTGTCAGGAATGCCACCCCCCTTCCCTTTACCATAAAAATACGTAGCGGGTGGGATGCTTCCGGGGATCAAGCCGTGAATCTGGCAAAAATCGCCGAAGACCAGGGCGTAAATGCCATTGCCTTTCACCCGAGGACAGCTGCTCAGGGATTCAGGGGCAAGGCAGACTGGCAGCTGATTGCACGACTTAAACAGGCTATCCGTATTCCCGTGATCGGAAACGGGGATATCGTTACCCCCCAGGACGCGGGAAAAATGCTTTCCCAGACCGGCTGTGAGGCCGTCATGGTGGGAAGGGCAGCCATGGCCAATCCGTTCATCCTTTCACAAATCGAACAGTATGTGGCCCATGGCACATTCACCCGTCCTGAACCTTGGGCCATCTTCAGAAAAATGGAGTCGCTGACCCAAGGATATGTATCCTATTTCGGAGAAATCACGGCATGCAGGATGCTGCGGGGAAGACTTGCATGGTTTATCCGGGGATTGCCCGGGGCGGCAGCATTCCGCAGCGAATTATCCACCCTTGCAAGTAGCGACCAAGCCATTGAAATGATCCGGAAATTCGAGAGAGGCCTCAAGGCTTGATATATTCGGCAGATCCCACGGACGAAATCCCGCCGCGCGGGGTGAATTCGCCTGTCACCTTCATGTAAAGGGGATTTATCACCGAAACCAGATCGTCCAGAATTTTATTCACCACATGTTCATAAAACATCCCGACGTTTCTGTACTGCATCAGATAATATTTAAGTGATTTTAACTCCACCAGATAGGCGTCCGGCCGGTACTCAATAATGATGGTCCCGTTATCCGGCAAACCTGTCATGGGGCAGACCGAAGTGTATTCGGGCTGGGTGATTTTAATATCAATGCTGCGTTTGGATTTATATGCATATTCAATGGGTTCCAGCAAATCTGGGGTAATAATATCTACCGTATCCACGGTAAAAGGGATATCATAGTGCTTATTTTTCATCTATAATCTTTCTTCACAATTCTTTACAAACTTTACCCGAAAATTATGCCTTATCCGGGTTGTCAATTTTTCTGAAATTATGGTAGCATACGTAATTGAAGTATTCAATATGCTTCGAAACAGACTGTCCACGGCAAGGTTGCCTTTGACAAACATTTGATAAACAATATCCGATTGTACAATATTAGAAAATTGTTAAAAATTTTCTTGACAAGCGACCTTAAAAGTAAAATAATAATGGTTGCGATCTGTTCAAAGAAAAATGCATTATTAAATCCTTATTCATGTTCGCATTCGTTGATTAAGAAGGGCTACGGCAAGGCCCAAGGCCGATAAGATTTTTTACATGCGGAACTAAGGAAAATTAAAAAAGAAAGAGGTTATTTTATAATGAACGATTTTTTACAAAGCCTTCGTAACGGCCAGGCCGAAAAGGCGAGAACACCTAAAACAAGAAAAAATTTTGACAACTCGTACTATTCAAACACATCCAGGTTCAATTCATATGGCGGTTCCGGATATCCCAATCCCAATAACAGATCCCCGCAAATGAAACGTCCCATGCCTTCAGGGGCTCCCCAGACACCCGGCAACCAGATGCCGGAAGAGCACAATAGCATCCTTTTAGCGGAAATCCTGGATAATTTAAGTACACAGGTTGATATTCTGGTTAAAAATCAAGAATATATGATTACTATTCAGGAAAGAACTGCGGACCTGCTCCAGCGCCAGGCTGATGCCGTTGAGATCATCATGGACCGCCTGAATCTTTCCCCGGACCAGGGGATGGATATCGCCCCGACGTTTGAGCATCATTACGTATCGTCCCAGGCCCCGGATGAAGAAATTGACGGCACTGTGGAAGATCTGCTCAAAGCGGAAATGGCTGAGGAAGAACGCCGGAGAGCAACAGCCCAAAACACCAATCAAGACACCAACATTGTAAAAAGACGCAGAAAAATTGTTGCACCACCGGCCCCGGCAGAATCATCATCCGGGGAAGCCACTGAGCTGATGCCCAGAGAAGAGATCATGGATATCATAAACTCCATGCGGGAACAAGGCGCCACCTATGATCAGGTGGCCAAGTATCTCACTGATCTTGGACAGCCCACCTTTTCCGGCCGTGGCGAATGGCATGCCCAGACCATCCACAGACTGTGCAGCAACAAATAGCAACAACCATAAAGAATAAAAAGATATAAAAACCGGCCGGATTTATTCCGGTCGGTTATTTTTTAATCCGTGCCAAATATTCATCCCACTCCGCCGGTAACATTCGTTGTTTTTGAGTATTACACGTCTTGCAGCATGGCACCAGGTTAAATTTCTCCGAGCGCCCTCCCCGGGAAAGGGGAATCACATGATCCATGGTCAGCTCTTTAGGGGAGAAAATTCCCCCGCAATAGTGACATATCCCGGACGATCGTTTTCGCTTCCACCACTGGCTGGCCCGAAGCTGCCGGGCCTTGGCCCGTTCCTTTTTCAGTTGCGCATCGTCGGGAAAAGAAAAAAATTCCATCATATCGTCAGTATTTAATATTTAGTGCCTGTGTTTGAACGCAAAGTTGCCCAGATGCAAGGCGCAGAAAAATTTGCAACCGGAGCATACTAATGTATTTGAGGATTGCAAATTTTTCTGCAACGCGGCAGATGGGTGACTTTCCGTTCAAACACTTTAATAACCAAATTCACTGAGGTGACGCTTATTGGACACCCAATCCCGGGTCACCTTAACAAACAGCTTAAGCAGAACCTTGCTGCCCAGCATCTGCTCAATGTCTTTACGGGCGTTTGATCCGATACGCTTGAGCATGCTCCCGTTTTTCCCAATGACAATGCCCTTTTGGGAATCACGCACCAGATGAATGCTGGCATGAATGACGATCAGCTTTTTTTCCACATCAAAGGCATCCACAGTTACAGCGGATGAATAGGGGATCTCCATACCGGTGAGCCGGAACACCTTTTCCCGGATAATTTCGCTGACCATATATTTCTCGGAGACATCGGTGAAGGTCTCTTCGGGATAGAGGGGAGGCCCCTGGGGCAGCCGGGCTTCCACTTCATCAAGAAGCAGATCCATTTGGATATTTTTCCTGGCGGACACAGGCACAATGGTCTCAAATGCATACATATGCCTGAACATCTCCACCTGCTCATACACAGCCGCTTTTTTGGCCAGATCAATTTTGTTCAGCGCCAGGATCACAGGCTTACGCACGGCTTCAAACCGCTTTACGATCATCTTTTCCGACGCATAGTTCCGGGATACCGCATCCACCATAAAAAGAATCAGGTCCACATCGTCCATGGCCTGGACCGCCTGATCTACGATTCGCTGATTAAGCAGGGTTGTGCTTTTGTGAATTCCCGGCGTATCCAGAAACACAATCTGGGAATGGGGCCGATTCACAATGCCAAGAATCCGGTCCCGGGTAGTCTGGGGTTTTTTAGATGTAATGGAAATTTTCTGACCCAGAACCTGATTGAGCAGGGTGGATTTTCCGGCATTGGGCGCACCGATAATACCCACAAATCCCGAGCGGAAGATCTCAGACATATCTATTCCTCCTCCTGATACCAGTCAATGAGATTGTGAACTTCATCCCATATGGTCTGGCGGCCCTGGCGGGTTTTAGCCGAAAAAAGAACGATCCCGTTCCGGTCCCGGTTAAACGCGGCACAGGCCGCATCCAGTTGCTTTATCTGCTTGGTTTTTGACAATTTATCCGCTTTGGTCAACACCAGAAGACAGGGCATCTGCTTTGTTTCAAGCCAGCGGACCATGTCAAGTTCCTCTTTGCCGGGGTCCCTGCGGATATCCATGAGCAGAATCAGTCCCAACAGATTTTTGCGCGTCCCCACATAGGTTTCCACCATGGGCTGCCATTGGGCTCTGATTTTTTTGGACACCTTGGCATACCCGTATCCGGGCAGATCCACCAGGGACAAATCCCCATTAACCAGAAAAAAATTAATCAGCTGGGTGCATCCGGGCCGGGAGCTTGTTTTGACCATATCCCTGCGGCTAATCAAGGTGTTGATCAAAGAGGACTTTCCCACATTGGATCTGCCCGCAAAGGCGATTTCCGGAAAATCGTATTCCGGATAATGGGCGGGCTTTACCGCACTTTTCACAAATTCAACGGCACGGATTTTCATGCGTACTTTTTCAAATACCCTTCCAGGCGGTCCATTCCTATTCTAAGATTGTCCAGGGAATTGGCATAGGAGAACCGCAGATACCCTTCACCATTGGCGCCAAAATCAATGCCCGGGGTAACGCCGATGTGTGCCTTTTCCAGGATATCAAATGCCAGGGCATAGGAATCCGTGGAAATATGTTTAACATTCACAAAAATATAAAAAGCACCGGTGGGCTCCACCAGGATTGAAAGCCCCATCTCTTTAAGGCGCCTGATCATGAAAATTCTGCGCTCATTATATGTATCGCGCATGGCTTGGGTTTCCCTATCGGCATCGGTCAATGCAACAACACCGGCCAGCTGGATAATGGAATTGGCACAGATAAAGAAATTTTGCTGCAGCACCTGAAGGGCCCGGACAAATGTTGGGGGCGCAATCAGGTAACCCAGGCGAAGCCCTGTCATGGCAAAGAGTTTGGAAAAACCGTTGAGTACAAATGCCTGGTCCGTAAACTCCATGATGGAGTGGTCTTTCCCTTCATATGTCAGGCCATGGTAAATTTCATCGGAAACAATATACAGACCATGTTCCCGGGCTACGTCAACAATCTCCCTCATCCGGGCCTCGGGGATGACGGACCCAGTAGGATTGGATGGTGAATTGATAAAAATAGCCTTGGTTTTCGGTGTAATTTTTTCCCTGATGGCTTCGGGTGTATAAACAAAGCCGTCCTGCTCATGCACCTTGACAAAAACAGGTTCCCCCTGAACATACCGGATGAAATTGGCATAGCAGGCATAATGGGGATCTGAAACGATGACCTCATCACCGGGATCTATCAATGCGCTGAACACCAGAAGCATGGCAGGAGAGGTGCCGTTAGTTACAAGGATCTGGCCGGGATCCACAGTTGTGCCGTAGATGCGTTTGTGATAATCACTGATGGCCCGGCGCAGACGAAGGTCTCCTAAGCTGTGGGTATAAGAGGTTTCGTTCTGCGCCAGGGCCTCAACACAAACCCGGTTGACGCATTCAGGAACATTAAAGTCCGGTTCACCGATCTCCATGTGAATCACGTCAATACCCCGGGCTTCCATCTGATGGATTTTTTCCATCACGTCCATGGCAATGAACGGCTTTATCTGTTCACATCTTTTGGCCACGCTCATTTTGAGATTACCTTGTTCAATGCGCATTCAATGATACCTTCCGCCCCTACTTTTAATAGTCGGGGCACAAGATCCCTGACCACGCTGTTTTCAACCACGGTCTCCACGGAAAACCAGTCGGACTGGTAAAGGGAGGCCACGGTGGGGGCGTTCAGGCTTGGCAGAAGATCAACCACAGCAGGCAGCTTGGATTCAGGCACATTCATTTTAAGCATCACAAGCTTTTCAGCCACAAGAGCAGCCTGGAGCAGCATGGCAATCTGCTCGATTTTTTCCCGCTTCACCGGATTTTGCCAGGCTGTTTTATTGGCAATGAGTTGGGTATTGGTTTTCATGATCTCATGGATGACCTTTAAATTATGCGCCCGGATCGTGCTTTCGGTCTCCGTAATCTCCACAATGGCATCCGCCAGGCCGGACACGATCTTGGCTTCCGTGGCCCCCCAGGAAAATTTCACATTCACATGAATGTTACGGGACTCAAAAAAGCGTTTTGTAAATTTCACAAGTTCCGTGGAAATGGTTTTGCCTTCCAGATCCTCAAGGGTGTTCATGTCGGAATCACCGGCCACGGCCACCACCCACCGGGCCGGACGGGCAGACACCTTTGAATAAACAAGATCAGTCACCACATGGACATCAGACTCATGCTCCGCCACCCAGTCAAGGCCGGTCAGACCGGCATCAATAACGCCGGATTCCACATTGATGGACATTTCCTGGGCCCGGCACAGGGCGCATTCAATGGTGTCGTCATCAATATCCGGGAAATAGCTTCTGCCTTCCACGTTTATTTTCCATCCCGAACGTCTGAACAGGTTGACAGTTGCATTCTGCAGACTTCCTTTGGGAATGCCCAGCTTCAACTTCTTCTTATCCATTATTTGTATACCTTTTCCGGGTCAAATACCCGCTGTTCAACTATTTTGAATTCACCGTTTTCAACAACTTTGTGAAAACAGCTCTTATACCCTTTGTGACAGGCTGCACCGCCCACCTGGGTCACCTTGAGAAGCACGGTGTCATTGTCACAATCCACCCGGATCTCCCTGACCTTTTGAACGTGTCCCGAGGTTTCTCCCTTTTTCCATAATTTTTTTCTGGACCGGCTGTAATATACGGCATTGCCGCAGGCAAGTGTCTCTTCAAAGGATGCTTTATTCATATAGGCCAGCATCAGCACCTCACCTGTATCCGCATCCTGGGCAATGGCGGGGATCAGCCCGCCGGTTTTGTCAAAATCAAGTTCCGGCATGACTCTTTTGTCTTCCTTATAATTTCGATAAATTAAAGGCGGCAAACGCCGCTTGAGGCCGGGTCATTAAGGCGCTCTGTCATCTGGAACCACCTTAATATTTTACATATTTTATCCGGCTGACCATATCAAAACTTAAATATCTAATAGTTTAAACCCAAAATGTCAATTTGAAAATAGAATCATTTTTGTGTAAACTCTTTTGGAATCGTATGAAATGATGCGCCTCGCAGCGCTCGTACGGTCCGCCGAATGCGTTCGGTCATCGCATCCGATCTACACGGATAAAGAGCTCGTGTTTTAGCCCGGTCTCGTCGGCCAATGGGAAGAAGGCGACCCCACAATCTGTCTATTTAGAGTCTCCTGAAACCGTTGTCATTAGCGTGTCGACTTCTTTTGATATTGGTGTTTTCAATTCAAATTCGTTCTGGGGGGGGTGATGTCTGGTTTTTTTACATTCTGGAAAGATAATTGGCAAAGATTTAAAAATTTTTGAACCAAAGTTAAAGAGAGCATAACAACCCACGCCTTGTGTGCTAAGGGGATAGGGTTGCTGGTCTTATGCAGGCACAAAAGATGCATTTTTTTTAGTGAATCGTGAATAAAGACAGTGGATGGGAGGTGTTCATGCTTGATAAACCAAGAATTCTTATTGTCACCCCAGAGGTGACTTATCTGCCGGAAGAAATGGGATCATGCGCAGGCTATTCCGCTAAGGCCGGCGGCCTGGCCGATGTTTCAGCAGCCCTAATCAGTGCTCTGTTTGATCTGAACTGCGATGTCCATGTCGCCATACCTGATTATCGTTCCATCTATCATGATTATTCCACCGAAAAGTATGACCGAGAAGTGGAAAAAATCAGGCAAAGCCTGAACGAGGAGCGGATTCATTTTGCAGCGGACCGGGCGTTTCTTTATAAAGAAAAAGTATATTCAGCTAGTTATAAGCAAAATCTGAAGGTGTCCCTGGCTTTCCAGCGGGAGGTGATCAACAACATCATTCCCAGGGTAAAACCGGACATTATCCACTGCAACGACTGGATGACAGGCCTAATCCCGGCCATGGCAAGGCAGTATAAAATTCCCTGCCTGTTTTCCATTCACAATATCCATACCATGACCTCCACCCTGGCTGAGATAGAGGACCGGGGGATTGATGCCGTTTCCTTCTGGCAATGGCTTTATTTTAAACGGCCGCCTGAAAGTTATGAGGAAAGCCGGGAATTTAACCGGGTGGATTTTCTTTGCTCAGGTGTGTTTTCAGCCCATTATGTTAATACAGTCAGTCCGGGGTTTTTGCAGGAGATCGTTGAAAACAGGCATCCTTTTGTGGAGCCCGGGCTTCAGGCCGAACTTGCCCACAAATGGGAGGCCGGCTGTGCTACGGGGATTTTGAATGCGCCGGAACCGGAATTCAACCCGGCAGTGGATGAAATGATCCGGTTTAATTACGGCCCGAAAAATCACCGCGAAATGAAACAGAAAAACAAGGCCTTTCTCCAGGAAACCGTCGGCCTTGAACAAAATCCGGAGGCCCCCTTGTTTTTCTGGCCTTCCCGCCTGGACCCGGTCCAAAAAGGATGCCAGCTGCTGGCCCAGATTATGTACGAGACCATATCCCGCTACTGGGAGACCGGGATTCAGATCGTCTCCGTGGCAGACGGAGAATATTATACGTACTTTAAAGATATTGCCAGGTTCCACGATTTAAAACATCGAATAGGCGTTTTGGGGTTTGACGAACAACTCTCCCACCAGGCTTTTGCCGGAAGTGATTTTGTTTTCATGCCCTCTTCCTTTGAACCCTGCGGCCTTCCCCAGATCATCGGGGCCATTTACGGCACCCTGCCCATTGTATTTGACACAGGCGGCCTCCATGACACGGTAAGGCACCTTGACCTGGAAAGCGCCAGCGGAAACGGTTTTGTTTTCACCGTATACGATGCCCAGGGACTGAACTGGGCTGTGGACCGGGCCATGGACTTTTTTGCCCTTGATCCGGATGAAAGAGAAGTCCAGATCCGGCGGATCATGATTGAGTCTGTCAC
>QKDP01000309.1 GCA_003252055.1 Desulfobacter postgatei
TGGGGCTGATGGCTGCATTCAAGCGCCGCGGACTGCGTGTGGCACCTTTTAAGGTGGGGCCTGATTTCATTGATCCGGGGCACCACACTGCCATCACAGGGGTTGCCGGCCGTAACCTGGACGGGTGGATGCTGAAACGGCAGACCAACCTGGAAATTTTTAGGCAAAACACCGGACAGGCCGACATTGCCGTGGTGGAAGGGGTGATGGGCCTGTTTGACGGATATGACGGCAGGACCGAGGCCGGTTCCACGGCCCAGCTTGCCAAATGGCTGGGCCTGCCCGTGTTGCTGGTGGTGGATGCCCGGAGCATGGCCCGAAGCGCCGGGGCCCTGGTCCAGGGGTTTGAAAATTTTGACCCGGACCTTAAATTCGCCGGGGTTCTGTTCAACAAGGTGGGCAGTCCCGTTCACCTGGATTATCTGACCCAGGCCCTGGAAGGCAATGTGAAGATGCCTTGCCTGGGCGGAGTGGGCCGGAATCCGGACATTGAAATTCCTTCCCGGCACCTGGGTCTTGTCACCAGTGACGACTATGGTCTTGGCGATCAGATGCAAGATGCCCTGGTCGATTTGGTAGAACGCTGTATGGATCTTGATGCGCTGCTGGATTCACTGCCTTGGGTCCGTATAGATACGCCGATGCCCCCGGAAAAGAAACCGGGGTTTGTACGCATCGCCGTGGCCCGGGATGCGGCATTCTGTTTCTATTATCCTGAAAATATTGAGCTGCTGGAACAGGCCGGTGCACAGGTTATTTATTTTTCGCCGCTTTCGGACACAGCTCTTCCGGACAACATAGACGGGCTGTATCTTGGTGGCGGATACCCGGAACTGCATGCCCGGACCCTTGCGAAAAATACCGGATTCAGGCAGTCTGTTTCCCTGGCGTGCAAAAACAATATGCCCATTTATGCGGAGTGCGGCGGGTTCATGACCCTTTGCCGCACCCTGGAAGACCTGGAAGGGCAATACCACGACATGGTGGGGTGTTTTGGGTTTACCTGCCGCATGTCCAAAACGTTGCGGGCCCTTGGATATCGGGAAATCAGGTTGAACCGGGACACGATCCTGGGGGCAACAGGTGTTACCGCCCGGGGACATGAGTTCCATTACTCCAGCCTGGATGGCCATGGGGAAAAAAGCGTGTATGATGCCTGTGACCGGACCGGCGGCACCCGGGCCGTGCCGGGGTTTGAAAAGAACCGTACCCTTGGCAGCTATCTGCACCTGCATTTTAAAAGCAATCCGGACCTGCCGCAAAATTTTGTGCAGGCGTGTTTTCAATATCAGAAAGAAAGGAAAATGTTTCGTAAATGAAACCCCATGAAATTGAAGCAAAAAGCTTTGCCATCATTGACGGGGAGGCGGGACCCCACAATTTTTCCCCGGATGAGTGGAAAATTGTGCGGCGCATGATTCATACCACAGCGGATTTTGAATACATGGAGATGGTCAGGATCGCCGACAATGCTGTGGCAGCCGGCATCAAAGCCATTCAAAACGGGTGCACCGTGATCACGGACACCAATATGGCCAGAACCGGTATCCGCAAAGACCTTTTAGCAGGGTTTGGCAGCAGGTGTGAATGCCTCATGGCAGATCCCCAGGTGGCGGCCCAGGCAAAGGAAAAGGGGCTGACCCGGGCCCATGTGGCTGTGGAAAAGGCCGCACACATGATGGAAAACGGCATTTATGTAGTGGGTAACGCCCCTACTGCTTTGCTTCATCTGCTGGACATGATAAAAAAGAAAGAGGCGAATCCGGCACTTGTTGTGGGGCTTCCCGTGGGGTTCGTCAATGCGGCGGAATCCAAGGCCGCCTTGATGGAAACCGACATACCCTATATTTCGAATGTGGGCCGCAAAGGCGGCTCCAATGTGGCGGCAAGTGTGATTAATGCGTTGGCACTGATTGCAGGGTGAAACTCGATGATCAAGTTTTTGTTAATTTGCCCAACTTCGGCGTTGGAAAAAATTTTTAATCCTCAAAATATGTTGTATATTCCTCCGGTTAAAAATTGTTTCCGCCTTGAATTTGAACAAATTCCCTAAAAACTTGATGATCGAGTGTCGAGTGAAAGGAAATAAAATGACCCAAGGCATTTTGTACGGCATTGGTGTGGGACCCGGAGACCCGGATTTCATCACCTTGAAAGCCGTTAGAATTTTGAGCAAAGTGGATATGGTGTTTGCCGCATCCGCTGCAAAAAATTCCCAGAGTCTGGCGGCTGAAATCGCCAAACCCCATTTAAAGGACGGTGTGCCCATTCAAATACTCCCTTTTCCCATGACCCGGAACAGGCAAGCCAAGGAAGCGGCGTGGCAGGATAATGCCGGAACCGTCATTAAGGTGCTGGAGCAGGGAAAGAATGTCGCCTTTATCACCCTTGGGGACTGCATGACCTACTCCACTTACGGATATCTGCTCAAGCATATCCAAAAGCTGGCTCCGCACATTGAGATCTGTTCCATTCCGGGTATCACCTCCTACCAGGCTGCCGCGGCCCGTATCAACACACCGCTGGTGGAAGGCCAGGAGTCCATGATCCTTTTATCCGGTGTCACGGGCGGGGACAAGTTCCGGGAAATCAGCGACCGTGCGGACAATGTGATTTTTCTTAAAGCGTATAAAAATGCCGGTGACATTGCAAAGGCCCTGGATGAGGCAGGTATGGCCGAAAACAGTGTGGGTATTGTCAGATGCGGGCTTGAAGGCGAGCAGATTATCAGCAATGTGAATGAGTTTCAAAAGAAAAAACCTGATTACTGGACCCTGATCATATCCAAGAAAAGCGGGCATTGTGTCGAAAGTCAGAAAAAAACAGA
>QKDP01000274.1 GCA_003252055.1 Desulfobacter postgatei
ATGTGCCTTTCCGCAAAAAAGTTATCCGCGAAAAAACGAAAAAATCTCTAATAAAACCCTGACTTACTATCTTTTGTTCAGGTCCAGCTTCTTTACCATCGGCAGCCAGACGGCAAAAACAAAAATGCCTGAAAAAATAGCCAGCCGGGCAATCACGTGAATGGTGTCAGCCCAGTCAAGGGATATAAACCACATGGCAAATGCTGCTACAATAAAATAGAGAAAAATCATAAGGGAGGATGCTGTTCCCGCCCCTTGGTCAACCTGCTGTAGGACCAGATAATTGCTTGGCGGTCGGCTTAAGCCAAAGAAAAAAGATGCCAGGGCCATGGGCAGGGCAAGGCCCCAGGGTCCTGCAACCAGATCGGCATGCATTAAAAGGCCTGCAGCCAGTATCCCGCCAAAGCTGATCGTCACAATCTTATCCGACGCCATGTGTCTTTGAACCCTTGTGCAGATAAAGGACCCTGCCATGATGGCGGCTGCATTGAACGCGAAAAAATAACTGAACACCTGTTCCGATGTACCAAAATGGGAAATGTAGATATTTGACGCGGATCCGATAAAGGAGAAATGGGGCAGGACAATAACTGAAAAAAGGAGCACAAGTCCAATATATCGCCGATTGCCAAACAGTTTCAAATACAGACCCATGGTTTTAAAAATGCTGACATCCTCGGGTTCCTGCAAAGGCTCCTTGAGCCAAAAGACTCCACCCAAGGCAATCATTCCCATGGCAGCCTGGACAAAAAACACCCAGTGCCAGGAGAGCCAGGTCATGATCACCCCGCCGAGCACCGGCGCAAGCATGGGTGCCAGGGCCATGATCACAGCCATATAGGCAAGTATGCGCTGCCGCTGCTGCCCTTCGTAAAGGTCTTTGGTAATGGCCATGGAAATCACCACACCCGATGATGCCCCGACCCCCTGCAGGACTCTAAGACTGATAAGATGATAGATATCGTCTACAAATCCGCTCACAAAACTTGCAGCAATATAAAGTATGATACCGACCATAAGCAGGGGCTTTCGACCATATTTATCCGACAAGGGCCCGTACAGCAGCATACTGACGCAAAATCCGATGAAAAATCCGCTCAAGGTAAGGTTGACCACGGACATAGGTTGCTGCCAAAGTTTTTGGAGCAAAGGCAACGCCGGAAGATACATGTCCGTTGATAACGGCGGGAAAGCTGCCAGCAGCGCCAGAAGGCACATCATTTTTAAGGTATAGGTCTTCATTAATATAGATCTGCCCGGTAGACCTGCAAGATCCCGGGCATAAGCCGCTGGCCGAAACGAGGATCAAGGCCAATTTTTAAATGTTTGCATTGGCGCTATCCCTCTCATAAAAATAACGGAGTCAGGGAATAGAAAATTACCCATGTCATAAAATGAGGCAATTATCAGCCCTATTCAACAATTTCCAAAATAACTCTTTTCTGCTCCTTTGCAGAGGCACAGGCAAGAATGGTGCGCATGGCCTGGGCTGTGCGGCCTTTTCTGCCTATCACTTTTCCTAGGTCCTCTTTGGCCACCCGCAATTCCAGCACAATGGTCTGCTGAGCTTTGATTTCTTGTACGTCAACTTGTTCGGGATCATCAACCAGCGCTTTTGCCATAAGTGTAATCAACTCTTTCATTAACGGATCTCCTTTAACCAAAATGACAATGAATAAGATATTTAAGCTACAACATTTAACTGTCTATGGCTGACTTAATCGAAATAGTTAGTATAGAATATCATAACCGGCTATAATCACAAGCCCTATTTAAAGTGTTCGGAAAATTTCATGCAAAAACGCATGCCCGGGCTGGACAAGTGTTTACTTTCCATACCATATCGCAGAGATAATCGTAAAAACATAAGACGAAAATAGTCATCCCCCTTGACATCAAAACGGAATTCATTATTTTAGAAAGGTTATTATATTTTTATGTACCGGGTAAAATATTTTATTTCATTGCCCGATAAAATATTTATTTTTGGTAAGGGCATAAAATTAAGGATGTATGAAGTGATCACAGAAATTACAATACAGGATTCAGAACGTAAAATGCTGTCCGAAGCCGGATATGGGGAACCGGCTATTGAATATTATCTTGGAAAAAAATATATGGGTTCCATTGAAGATGCGAACCAGATTTCTTTTAAGGTTGGCTCCTGCGGTGATACAATGAAAATTTATTTAAAAGTTGACGAACACGGAATTGTTCAGGATGCCAAATATGAGATCACAGGATGTGCAGGCGCCATCTCTGCAGCAATGGCAACAGTGGATCTTGTGAAGGGAAAAACCGTTGAGCAGGCTTTAAAAATTAATGATGGGGATGTTTTCAGAGTTCTGAAAAGTATACCGGAAAAAAAGCATCATTGCATTCAACTGGCAGTCAAGACAATGCACCTGGGTCTTGAAGAATTCCAGACAGCACACGTTTCTTAATTGGGTTACCAGTATTGTTCTTGTCTTCATTTCACTTTCATCAGCCGGGTGTGTCTCATCGAACTTCAGCATTGAGACCCTGGCTAAATCCGATATCAACAGGGTATCGGATGTCCATATTGACCAGACACTGACACTTCTAAAAACACTCACCTGAAAATTTATATGAAAGTCCCAATAACTTATTAAATTACTTTCATTTTTTGTTGTGGGTTGAGCCTGGGTGTTGATAGACCAGATCAGCCCATGGCTGTTATACAAAATGAAATCCCGGGGAACTGGCTAACCCCCCGGGGGCAACGATAGCGTCTAGGATTTGAGGTATTTTCACATGCCCTGCCCCGCCTCCGGAGCCCTGCCCTTTCAGGCAGAAGATCCCCCCCCCGCCATACTGGCAGGCCTTGAACCCGAATTAATTGTCAGGTAAAAATTTCTGCAACGCTTTTTCAAACCGTGTCACCTGATCTTTGTAATATTGTTTTCTTTCGGTCGAAATCTCAAGTGCCTGCTTTGCAGCCGCCAATGCTTGGCTTTTATGACTATTCAAATACAGGGCTTCGGCATAGGTATCCAATATATATGCTTCCTTTTGGATATCCACAGCCCGGCGGGCCAGATCCAGAGACTTAGGGGCATCTCGAAACGCTTTGTCCGGACATGTGGCCAGAAGCCAGGCCAGGTTATTTAAGGCATGGACATTAACCGGATCAATTTTTAAAACATTTTCATAGGCCACCGTTGCCTTGTCATACTGCCGGGCATCATAATAAAAATCACCCATCTGCACATATAAATCAGAATTATCCGGATTGAACTCAAGCTGACGGCTTAAAATTTTCCCGGCGGCAAACCGGGTAAAAGAGGTGTTAAGTCTGCCGTAGCTGAGACTGTACCCAAGGAAAAAAATGACCCCCACGGCAAGGACATACCCGGCAATCATTTTTGTTACTTTCCCATGATGGTTTTGGATCAGAGCCGGATTCATTCGGCACTGTTCCAGGAAATCAATACGGCGGCCAATGCTGAAATGGTGCCAGTTGGGTTTATCAATGGACTGGCGGCTTAGGGACGCAATTTTATAAAAGGTGGAGATCAATGCCGATGGCGAGTCTGTATATTTAAAAATATGCAGATCTGCCTGTCGTTCAAAATGCCGCATGAACAGACCAAAAATAAACCGGAAATAGAGAATAAACAGGCCTATGAGTACCAGACAGGTGACGGCGGCATGGGCCGTATTTTGATTGAGCCCCAAGAGAGCAGCCCCATCATACAAGGGGTTGATCAGATAAATCATGAGCATTAAAGGCTCAAAAAAGACAAAATTACAGGCAATAAACCCGGCAAAGAAAAACATATAAAAAAGCATGTGCCGGTGATATACATGACCGATTTCATGCAGGATTACCCCTTGGATTTCATCATCATCCAGACAGGCAAGAAGAGCCGGCGTCACCAGGATATACCGGAACCGGCCGACAATCCCCATAACACCGGCCGTGATCATGCCGCCACCGAATAGGTTCCAGACCAGGATATCCCTGTAGTTGAGCTTAGCCATTTGGCAGGTTTTTTCGATGCGCTGCCTGTTAAACCCTGCTGGCAGGGGACGGCACCCCCATAACCGCTGGATCAGGGCCGGTCCAAACACAGAGATCGCAATGACAAAAAAAAGGATGTAACTCACTTCTCCGGCGGTGGAATTTAAAAATCTATTCAGCCCGTCAAAGGGTAAAAGCCCCAGGCAGTCAGCCAAAAGAGACAGAAAACACCAGGGCAGCAGGGCAGGCAGACAAAAGGCAATATTGGAAAAAATAAAACTTCTTTTGGTCAAAGAACCTGTAAAAAAGCGCTTCTGGATCTGATAGGCAAAGTTCCAAATCAAAACCAGATAAAAAAGAAACAACCCAAGAAACAGCAGCGCACCAAGGGTGGGCACCCATTGAAATATAGCAACACCCGATAATAAATGATTTACACGGAATCCATAAATATTTACGGCAAACAGCACCAGGCCCGCAATGGAAAGCCGTGAAACAGCGGTGTTCACCCGCTGGTCAATATCCTGTGACGGAAGGGCCTTCCCAAGGACTGACAGGCGATTGAAATAAATCCGGCAGACCAGCGCAAAGACAGCCGTTGAACCCAGGCAGAAACCAATGGCCCCGGGGTCAAAGCCCGAAGATTTGTCAAACAGTTCCGACGTGGAGTAGATCACCAGGGCTGCCAGAAAATATATAAAATTTGAAAACACGCGATGGGTCCTTATACCACCTTACCTGTTGCGGCAAACCTGTCCAGAACAATCCATGTTTTTACATCAAACAGAATATTGTCTTGGCCCAGACAGTCGGCGGCCTGGCCTTGGGAGAACATCTTTACCTCAATCAGTTCGGACGCCTCGTTATGTTCGGTATTTGCAGATCCGTCACATGTCACATACAAAAGGCTTATACTTTCATCTGTTAATCCTGATGAGGGAAATACGGCAGGGCTCTGTTTGATCACATTTACAACGGTTAATCCGGTTTCCTCATACAACTCGCGCCGGCCGGCCTGGACAATACTTTCGCCGGGGTCCACAAGACCTGCGGGAAAACCATACTGGAATCCGCCCAAAGGCACTCTGAATTCCTTGATAATGACCAGCTTGTTCTCCTGTTGATGGAACGGGACAACCACTACAGCATCGGGCCTGGCCGAATTCTGCCTGGACGCATATAGCCATGATTTATCCGTGCCGTCCCTGTCCTTATACCTGGCGCGAATCAGATTCAGATGGGGATAATCCGTTATTTTTTCTTTCTTATATATATCCACAAGACGCTCCTGATTTGTGTATGAACGGTACAATTAATTGTTGAAGTACCATCATTGTTTGTGGTGGGTTGAGACTGGGTGTCGATAGACCCGCTCAGCCCATGGCTGTTAGTAAAATAAACATAAAATTAAGGCATACCAATCTTAAATGCAACGTGAACTTTAGTGCAGCCAGGGCAATCATCTGTAAATTTCCTGCAGTTTAACGCCAATTTCGAATGGCTCATATGGATTATGGGGATATGCGGCAAGACGCACAGCCAGTCCATGACATTATTTTTACCCAACCCGGCCGATTAATTTCTTACAAAGCTGAGCATAAAAGGCTCTACAGCGCCAATTCCTACACACAACAAGAAAATCTTTTAAAAAATTGACGTAGTATGCTAAACATTTACAAAGAGAATGCTTTAAACAGTGTCTGGACGCAAAGTCATCCATCTGCGTCGTTGCAAAAAATTTACAATCCTCACATATTTTAGTATGCTCCGGCTGTAAATTTTTCTGCGCCTTGCATCTGGACAACGTTGCATCCAAACACGGTTTTTTTGTACAGATACTGAATATATTAAAAATAAAGATTAAAAATGATGATTAAAACAGCAATAGTAGGTGCATCGGGCTATACTGGCCTGGAACTGGTCAAACTGATTTCCAACCACCCCAAGGCCAGTCTGGAAGCCGTGACCTCAAACTCGTACCAGGGAAAATCATTTACTGACATTTTTCCGTCCATGCGCGGATTTGAATCCCTGATATGCACGCCCTTTGATGCCAAGGCGCTTTCAGGTAAAGTGGATGTCGCATTTTTGGCCTTGCCCCACAAGGTATCCATGGCATTTGCACCGGAGCTCATAGATCGGGGCATAAAAGTCATAGATCTTTCAGCGGACTTCAGATTTGATGATGTAAAAGCATACGAAGCGGTATATCAGCCCCACACCGCCCCAAAGCTTCTGGAGGAAAGCGTTTATGGTTTGTGTGAACTCAATCGGGATCGCATCAGAACTGCAAGGGTAATCGGGAATCCCGGGTGCTACCCAACATCCATCCTTGTGCCCCTGGTTCCATTGCTCAAGGAAAAGCTGATTTCCCCCCGGGGACTAATTTCAGATTCAAAGTCCGGGGTCAGCGGTGCAGGCCGATCTCTTTCCCTGACCACCCATTTCTGTGAGGTAAACGAATCCTTTGGCCCGTATAAAGTGGGCGGTCACAGGCATACTCCGGAAATCAACGAAGTATTGACCAAGGCGGCCGGAGAGCCGGTATCCCTGACCTTTGTCCCCCACCTGGTACCCGTAACCCGGGGCATGGTTTCAACCATTTATGCCCAAATTTGTCAAGATGCCGCCGAAAAACAGATTCGTGACACCCTTAACAAATGGTATGACAATGAACCCTTTATCAGGATTCTGCCCCCGAATAAATTTCCGAACATGTCCCATGTCAAGGGTACGAACTTCTGCGATATCGGCTTTCACCTGGAACCTGCATCAGGCCGACTGATACTGGTCTCCGCCATTGACAACCTGCTCAAGGGCGCTGCCGGCCAGGCCGTTCAGAATATGAATATCATGTGCGGCATTGATGAAAAAGCAGGGCTGGATTGGGTGCAAACCCCGCTGTAAACGCATTTTTACTTGACGCGGGCATATCATATCACAGCCATGGGCTGACCTGGTTTTTCACTGTGGTTCAGCCCACAACGAACGTTGAAAGATCTGTGTAGGTTACACAGACTTTCTTATAACAGCCATGGGCTGACCTGGCCTATCAATACCCAGGTTCAACACACAACAAAACATGAAAGCAATTCAACAACTTATTGTAACTTTCATATAAAACTTGTATTGGTGTTCACATGAAAAATCAAATCAAAATATGGTTTTATTCAGGCAATAGTTCACATATAAGAGAGATTTCGCTTAGAAAATCGTTTTTACTTTTTTCTATGCTTCTCTTCTTTGCCTGCGCCGGCGCAGCATCCTATTTCGGATATGATTACTATTTACTTAACCAGGCTGACTGGGATAACACAGCGCTCCATGAAACCATCGCAGGCCAGAAAAGTGAGCTTGAAGACCAGAGGCGCCAGATCCAGATGTTTGCCGGAGAAATTCAGGAGTTAA
>QKDP01000384.1 GCA_003252055.1 Desulfobacter postgatei
GCCATGAATGTGGATGGAAAACAGATGCGGCCCATCTGGTTTGATAATGAGTCAAAAACCGTCAAGGTCATAGACCAGAGACGCCTGCCCCATGAACTGATTGTTCAAGACCTGACAACCAATGATCTGGTCATCCATGCCATCAAGGAGATGTATGTCAGAGGGGCCCCGTTGATCGGTGCCACAGGGGCGTTGGGTGTCTATGTCATTTTAGCGCAGACGGGCAATCAGGGCACAGACGATGCGTGGTTTAAGCGTGAGTGCGCACGCCTTCGTAATGCCCGGCCCACCGCCACCAATCTGGCCTGGGGCGTGGACCGGGTCATGGAGAAAGCCCTTAACGCGTCCGGATATGATGCCCGGGTGGCAGCAGCCTTGACAGAAGCCTTAGGAATTGTGGAAGAAGAGGCTGTGAACTGCCAAAAGATAGGTGAATTCGGCCTGTCCATCATCAAACAAATTGCTGCAAAGAAAAACGGTCAGTCTGTAAACATATTGACCCACTGCAATGCAGGGTGGCTTGCCTGCATTGAGTACGGCACGGCCACAGCGCCCATGTACACCGCCTTTGATGCAGGCATTGATATTCATGTCTGGGTGGATGAAACACGGCCCTTGAACCAGGGGTCACGCCTGACCGCCTGGGAGCTTGGCAAGCATGGCATCAGGCATACTGTAATCACGGATAATGCCGGGGGGCATCTCATGCAGCACGGCATGGTGGATCTGGTCATTGTCGGCACCGACCGCACCACCCGGGCCGGCGATGTGGCCAACAAGATCGGCACCTATTTAAAGGCACTGGCTGCCCGGGACAACAATGTGCCCTTTTATGTGGCGCTTCCCTCATCCACCTTTGACTGGACCATCACCGACGGTTTAAAAGACATTCCCATTGAAGAACGAAATCCGGACGAGATTAAATACGTGCAAGGGTTTTTTGATGGAAAAATTTCATCTGTTCTGGTGCCGCCGGAAAACAGTCCGGCTGCCAACCACGCATTTGACGTGACCCCGGCCCGGCTTGTGACCGGATTCATCACCGAACGCGGCATTTGCGGTGCCGGTGAAGACGAAATTATGGCATTGTTCCCAGAAAAGAAAATCGGATAAAAGAATCGGATAAAAAAACAGGCCGCGCCTCAAGGCGCGGCCCAAACACAGGCTTTTGGAAATCAGTTTATGACAACACCCCTCACAGACCTGGAAAAAAAAGTAATTTCACTGTTGCAGACCGATATCCCGGTCTGCAAACGCCCCTATCTTGAAATGGCAAAACAGATCGGGATTTCAGAGGAAAAATTCCTCGAAGTGCTCTCCAGTCTCCATGACAGAAATATGATCAGGCGGTTTGGTGCCACACTCAAACACCAGAAATCAGGATTCAAGGCCAATGCCATGGTGGCCTGGAAAGTGCCTGAAGAGCGGGTGGAAGAGGTGGGCAGCATCATGGCATCCTTCCATGAGATCACCCATTGTTACCGAAGAGATCCCGCGCCCGGGTGGGATAAGAATCTGTACACCATGGTTCACGGGGCATCCGAAGAGGAATGCTTTGCCATTGCGGCAAAAATCTCCGAAGCTACAGGTGAAAAAGATTATACCCTGCTGTTTTCCCGCCGGGAGCTGAAAAAAACCTCCATGCAGTATTTTGAAAGCTGATCCGCCCCACATCCTTTGCGTCAACCCCTGGGTCCACGATTTTGCCGCCTTTGATTTCTGGGCCCGACCGCTGGGACTTTTTACCATTGCCGCCATCCTGCGGCAGAACCGCGTGCGGGTCTCGTTTGTGGACTGCATGAATCGGTTTCACCCCCGGAAAACAAATCGCGTCAAGGTGTATTGGGACGGCAGAGGCCCCTTTGACAAAACACGGATCCCGTTACCCCCATCGCTTGACGCCCATCTGGGCCACATCAGTAAAAAATTCACCCGGTACGGGGCGTTGAAAGAGTGGATTGAACAGGATCTGATGTCAATGGACCAGCCCGACCTGATTCTGGTCACCTCGCTTATGACCTATTGGGCCACGGGTGTGGCTGAAACCATTGCTCTGCTCAAAAAAATTTTTCCCGGCGTACCCGTGGTGTTAGGCGGTATTTATGCAAGTCTTTGTGAGGCGCATGCCCGAAAATATTCCGGGGCAGACCAGGTCATTACCGGCCCGGCCGAACCCGTCCTTGCAGATCTGGTTGAAACGTACACCGGGTTTAGCCTGAATCACATGCCGGACCCGGCAAACCTTGACACCACCCCCTTTGCAGCCCTGGATCTCCAGGACACCATGGCCTATGCCCCGATTCTGACCTCCCGGGGGTGTCCCTTTTCCTGTGAATACTGCGCCTCCTCCTTTCTTGAACCCCGGTTGCGGCGGCGCTCCCCGGCGCATGTATTTGAAGAGATCTGCCATTGGCACAACAATTTTCAGGTGAAAAATTTTGCCTTTTATGATGATGCGCTTCTGATCCAGCCTGAAAAATACGCGTTTCCCCTGTTTGAACGTATCATTGATGAAAAAATGGACATTTTTTTTCACACCCCCAATGCCCTGCACATAAAAGAAGTCTCGGCCAAAGCAGCGGATCTGATGTTCAAGGCAGACTTTAAAACCATCCGCCTGGGGCTTGAAACAGCTGATTTTTCAAGCCATCGCCACGACATTAAAGTTAAACAGAATGAATTTCTTACGGCCGTGGACCACCTGCGCACGGCAGGATTTGCAAAGGAACACCTGGGTGCCTACCTTTTATGCGGGTTGCCCGGCCAGAACCTTGATGAGGTGGAAGGGTCCATCAGCCTGGTGAAACGCTTAGGCCTAACCCCGGTTTTGGCCTATTACACCCCCATTCCTCACACCCCCATGTGGGCGGGTGCCGTAGAAAATGCCCGGTTTGATATCACGGCCCATCCGGTGCTGACCAACAACAGTCTGTTTCCCTGTGTGCGCTCACAACAGGATCTGGATCGCATTTCTCAATTGAAAAAGATGCTGAAATAACGTATATCCCACTAACAGCCATGGGCTGACCTGGTCTATCAACACCCAGGCGCATCCCACAACAAAACATGAAAGTAATTCAATAACTTATTTGGACTTTCATATAAAATAATGATAGTATTTGATCTGGAATGCATTAACGGCCATGTTTTTGAAGGCTGGTTCGAGGACCGGGACGATCTTAACCGGCAGCAGGAGCAGGGCCTTCTGCAATGCCCGGTGTGTGACAGTTTTTCCGTAAATCCCAAGCTGTCCGCCGTGGCCATACGAAAATCTACGTCCTCAGGTCCTGCCGGACCAGGCCAGGAGATGGCCGCCCAGGCCCAAATGGACTTCATTGCCGATTTTGCCGAAAAGATGACCCAATACGTTGAAAACAACTACGAAAACGTAGGCACCTCCTTTGCCAAACAGGCTTTGGAAATGCATTACGGGGTCACGGAGTTCAAACAGATCCGGGGCACCACCACCAAGGAAGAGGAAAAGACCCTGGAAAAAGAGGGGGTGCCGGTATTTAAACTCCCGATTCTTAATAAAGACAACGAAGACCTTAATTAGTGTTCACGAGGTATTCATGATTCTGCCCGATATGACGGTATAAACTTGATTTAAAAGGAGCCTGACATGAAAAGGTTTGTTAAGTGTTTTACTGTTATTTCAGTAATCGCTTTGTTCTACAGACCGGTCTGGGCTAAAACGCCGGTACCCGTGTTTGTCAGCATCGTGCCCCAGCAATATTTTGTGCAACAAATTGGCAAAGACAAAGTGGATGTTTCCGTGATGGTCCAGCCCGGGGCAAGCCCGGCCACATATGAGCCCAAACCCGCACAGATGGCCAGACTATCCAAAACCCGTCTCTATTTTTCCATTGGCGTGCCCTTTGAAACGTTCTGGCTGGATAAAATTGCATCTGCCAATCCGGACATGGCTATTGTCCATACAGACAAAGGCATAAAAAAACAGCCCATGGGTGCCCACCATCACGAGGGGGAAGATCCTGCAGAAGAAAACCATGACCGGAAGAGTGATCATGGCCATGCCGGGCTGGACCCCCATATCTGGCTCTCCCCCAGACTGGTCAAGATTCAGGCCGGCCACATCTTTGACGCCCTTGTCACTGCAGATCCCGGGAACAAGGATTTCTACACGGCCAATTATAATGCCTTTATCAAGGAGATTGGGGCCCTTGACCAGGATCTGACCCAGATGTTAAAGGACAACGCCGGTATGCAGTTTATGGTTTTTCATCCGTCATGGGGGTATTTTGCCCGGGATTACAAGTTGAAAATGATCCCCATTGAAATAGAAGGCAAGAATCCGAAACCGGCAAAACTGCAGGCACTGATCCGGCATGCCAGAGATGAGGGCATCAAAATAATTTTTGTTCAGCCCCAGTTCTCAACCAAAAGTGCCGAACTTGTGGCCAAGGAGATCAACGGTCAGGTTATGCCGGCCAACCCCCTGGCACTGGACTGGCTGGATAATATGAAAAAAATGGCGGAGCAATTCAAGGAGGCCCTGAAATAGTAGAGACTTTAGAAAAAGCCCTGGTTACGGTTGAAGATGTAGATTTTTCCTACAATGGAGAAGCTGTTCTTTCCGACATCAATCTGACCATCCGGGAACGTGATTTTATGGCCGTTATCGGCCCCAACGGCGGGGGGAAATCCACCCTGATCCGGCTGATCCTGGGTCTAATTAAGCCTGATAAAGGTAAAATCCGGGTGCTGGGGGAGCGTCCGGGCAAGCTGACCCAGGCCTTGGGATATGTGCCCCAGAACGTCCATATCAACGGCCATTTTCCCATTAACGCCCTGGATGTGGTGCTCATGGGGTGCCTGGGTACGGGCAGGCGTTCCGGGCAGTCCGGACGGACCCGAAAAGAGTGTGAAAAAGATGGGTTAGCCACCCTGGAGCGCCTGGGTATGGCCCAACATGCCCGCAAAAAGATAGGGGAACTTTCCGGGGGACAGCGCCAGCGGGTGTTCGTTGCCAGGTCCCTGATGACTCAGCCGCGCCTGTTGCTTCTGGACGAACCCATGGCAAGCATCGACTCAAAGGGCCGGGCGAATTTTTTAAGCCTGCTTAAAACCCTGAATAAGGATGTGGCCATAGTGGTGGTCACCCATGACCTGTTTAGCGTGTCCGCTTATGTCAAATCCGTAGCCTGCGTGAACCATCGGCTGCATTACCACTCCCATAAAGAGATTGAAGGGCAGATGCTTGAAACCATGTATGCCTGCTCGGTGGAAGATGTGTGCCGGGTTCAAGTGCTGACCCAGGGACTTGCCGGGACCGGGCTAAAAAAAATAGGAGGTGCCGGTGGAAATCCTTAAGTACGAATTCATGCGCCATGCCTTGGCCGCAGGTCTTCTAACCAGCATCATCTGCGGTATCATGGGCACCCTGGTGGTGGTGAACCGCATCGTGTTCTTATCCGGGGGCATAGCCCACGCCGCCTATGGCGGGATCGGCATGGCATTTTATTTCAACTGGCCGGTGATTCCGTCCACCATGGGATTTTCCCTGGGCGCCTCCCTGGTCATGGCTGCAGTTACCCTGAACAACAGGGAACGGGCGGATACGGTCATTGGTGTGATCTGGGCTGTGGGCATGGCCTTGGGTATCATTCTGGTGGACCTGACCCCGGGGTATAATGTGGATCTGATGAGCTATCTTTTCGGCAGTATTCTCACCGTGCCCGGATCAGACCTGATCATCATGGGTATCATCGGCGCCCTGATTCTTTTTCTGGTTGTCTTTTTCTATAAAGAACTTATGGCGGTTTCCTATGACGAAGAATTTTCGGGACTGCGGGGACTTCCGGTGCGCGGGATCTATTTTTCCCTGATTGCCATGCTCGGACTTACCGTGGTCATGGTGATCCAGGTGGTGGGCCTGATCATGGTGATTGCGCTGCTCACCATCCCGCCGTTCATGGTGGAAAAACATGCCCGATCCCTGGGCACCATGATGGCCGGTTCAAGCCTGCTGGGCGCCTGTTTCACCATAGCAGGACTTTACCTGTCCTACCGGTTTGACCTGACCTCGGGGGCTGCCATCATCATGGTGGCCGGCACCGTATTCCTGGTCACCCTGGGGGTTAAAAAACTCTGGGGGATTATACATAGAACAGATTAGCATGCCGGAGGACTAAACAGGCATCACCCAACATGGACAAAATGCTGACCACGCGACAGGTGGCAAAATATGGGGATGGATTCAATAAGAGGTGTCCGTCAATATCAAGGGTTGAATAGGCTGAGGCTGCTATCCATCCGTGGGAAGGAATTTGAAGCTATGGGTCATCATTTTTTTTGGAAATAACGGGAACAGGTATGCTTATCTCCGCCACCTGATTCCCGTCGTTGTAATCCCCCATGTCCTTTCGTGGCCGGTAATAAACAAAGAGCCTGGAAATCCATCTGAAGGCCCGCCCGGGTCTCCCCGGGCCGGAATGTAAAGACAGAAAAGAGGACAATGCCCAGGAGGTCTTTATTTTTGCAGGTTTTCGTTCAGGTACTAGTTATTTACCATGGGCATTGACACATGTATTTTACAGTTTGTTTCTTGGTGTTATTGTCCTGGTTGCAGTCATCATTAGTTTTTTTCGCATCCATGTATATGTCCGGATCCAGGCTGATGGATGCGATAATATCTCTTTCGCATTGACATTCGCCCGTTTGAGCAGCCCTGTGACCCCACTGGATAAATTGATCGAGTTCATGCCTTGCTGTTACGGTCAGGGAAGCACCCTTATTAAGGCGCGTAAAATCTCTTTTTGCCGATTGCTCATATGCCGAAGGTCCGCTTACGGCCTTATTGTATGCCTGTATGCGCACTGATTGCTGCCCGACTCCTGAGACAAAATCCTGCATTCCTATGTTTTTCACAACCGTGGTAATGTTAAGGATACCTTTGTTGGCGGCTGCGCTTTTGGCTATATTAAGTTTTATCACTGCTATATCAGGACCTGGACACGGTTTTATAACCTGCATCGTCGCTGGTTTCATTAACTTTTGACTTTCAATTTTCTTTACTGCCGGAGCTTCCTTCCCCAATGCGGCCTGAGATGAAAGCATTATTATGGTTACAATGCCAATTAAAAAACTCATCTTTTTCATGGTTAACTCCCTTTTTTTGTTTATTATTTGAGGAGGACCTTCCTCCTTTTTTATTTTTTGTTTATCAGCCAATACTAAACTTTGAAAGTAAACATTCAGTGAATCCGTTGTATCTGGAAGAAGCGAACGGCTACGCCATACCCATGGAGTAAGCCCTGAAATCTTGATTAATCATTATTTATATAATGATTAGTGTAAAATTTAAAGGTAAAAAAAATTAAAGGTAAAAAAAATCATGTTAAGAAATAGACAGATAGACGAATTTCATTTTGAAAAAGAACCGTATTACCGTCCCCTGGGAAATGAAACAAAAATTGCAGGTTAAAGAAAAAAAGAGAGGCAGGTCAGGTCGGTGGCGAAAATCTGATATGTAATTTTATTGTGACCCCAATCCTTCTTACACTGCCGGGGAAACGTCACCCCGGCAGCGGAAAGTGCCTACCGATTCAGCACCACTTGGTTCCCGTTGAGAAACAATTTATCTTCCTTGATGTGCATATCAAGGGACAAAAGGTCATCTTGAATAACGAAAAATCCAGTGGTCATTCCCGGAAACAGCGGTTCAGTCAGATTAGGGATACCGCCTGCAAGGGCATACGGCAGACTGAATTGGGCATCCAGATTAAAAAATGAAAACATCATGTCCGGCTGCATGGCAAATACAAAAAGAGTGGAGGGATCCAAATCCTTTTTCAGGCTAAGGTCCAGGTGCCCGGTCACCTTTCCCTCGGGCAAATCAATATCCAGGCCGGTGATTTCCATGCCCAGGCCCTTTTTAAGCAAACCATTGAACGCCGACATGAGTTGAGGCGTGTTCCGGGCCATTTCATCCCTTAAGCTTTTTTGGAAATCGCCGGGATTTCCACCTGCTTTTTCAAGGCGTTGGCCTGCCTGGGTCATCATGGCTGAATACATGACCATGCTCTGTTCAAAGGATGCCGTATCCATCTGTTTCAGCTTAAGGGTGGCAGCCCAGTCAGACAAAGGCTTGTCGCCCAGTTCAATGCGGTCCACATGAAAAGCCATGACCATGGTCATTGTTTTTTTATCCTCGGACGCACTTGTTTCAAAGTTGACGGTGAGGCCTGAAAGATCTATGGGATCTGATTTCCCGTCATTTATTTTCAGCTGTTCCAGTGAAACTGTATTTTTCCCGGCCCAGATCATGTCTGTGAGCTGGTACAGATCAGATGAAAAACAGACCGGTCCCATCACAAATTCACTGCCCTGGGACAATCCTTTCCACCGGCCTTTTGCATCCAGGGTTCTAAATTCCTTTCCCGTGGAAAGGTCAAGATTCAAGGCATGAATATCAACCTTTTTCCCCTTATCTTCAATGGAAAAGGCGTTAAGGTGTATTGTGGAACCCATGGTGCCTTCAATGGAAAACCGGGTTTGGATGGACAAAGGATCTTTGCCGTTCAGATGGGTGTTCACCCATTGCATGTACCAGGGATTTTCTTCAAGGCTTGTTTGTGAATTCACACTGAAAAAACCGTGTGTTCCCTGATCTACCAGCACCAGCTGTGATGTGTCGCTGCCGGGAATGCCACCGGGATTCTCAATGCACCACTTTATACGGGAAGAAAACAGGCCCCGGTCATATTCAAGAATTTTCACCCGAAGACCTGTCCCGGCTTTGGCCGCTCTGTTGTTATTATCTTCAACCGCTGATTTAATCGTACGTTCCATGATGATGCCGTTGGCAATGGGCAGGCCGGCACCACATACAACAGCCAGGCAGATTAAAACGATCACCAATTTTTTCATAATTTTTCCTTCCGAGCCTGTTTAAAAATTAGGGGATCGAAGCGAAATCTCATGAGAATGAGAACCAATTTTTTCAAATTTTCAGTTAATAGCAGGACTATTGACCGAAAATTTGAGGGGATTGGGGCCATTCTCATGGGATTGCAGCCGATTCATCAATTTTTAAACAGGCGCTTAGACGGTCTTTCAGTCCGGACCGCCGCAACGCGGTCCTGTTATTGTCAAAGGCCGTTTTAAAGGCCCGGGTGGATCCCACAATAATGACAAGAAACTTTCCACGGGTCATGGCCGTATACAGCAGATTTCTCTGCAGAAGCGGGAAATGAGCCGTGGTCAGGGCAATGACAACCGCATCATATTCCGATCCCTGGGATTTATGGACCGAGACCGCATAGGCCAGGGTCAGTTCGTCCAGTTCCGGCAGATCATAGACAACGGTTCTGCCCTCGTAATCCACAAGCACCTGGCCCGTGGATTTGTCCGCCTCTATCACCCGTCCGATATCCCCGTTGAACACCTCTTTTTCATAATTATTTTTCAGGTGCATGACCTTGTCACCGGTCTTAAAGGTGTGGCCATGGGACTCAATGCCGCCGGGCGCGTCATTTAAAACCGCCTGCAGCCGATGGTTCAGGCTGATGGTACCGGCCTCTCCCCGGTGCATGGGGGTGAGCACCTGGGTTTCCCGGATTTGGGGAAAGGCCTTGGGAATTCTTTGGGCACACAGCTCACAGATGGTGTCTGCCACACGGGCCGGCGTGCTGGTTTCAATAAAATAAAACTGGGAGGGCTGGTCCGTAGGTGCTGATTTTATGTCCGGCATCTGCCCGTTTCTGATACTGTGGGCATGCATGACAATGGGGCTTTTTCGGGCCTGGCGGAAAATCCGGGTCAAGGGAAACACCGCCACCCTTGCCGAATCAATAATATCCGACAACACATTACCCGGCCCCACAGAGGGCAGCTGAAAGGTGTCCCCCACCAGAATCAGCCCGGCCCCGGCCGGCAGGGCCTCGGCCAGGCGATACATGAGCAGGGTGTCCACCATGGAGGCCTCATCCACCACCAGAAGATCCAGGTCCAAAGGATTGGTGAAATCATGTTCAAAGGTTTCAGTCTCCTGGTTAAACCCTAACAGTTTGTGAAGGGTTTTGGCTGATCGACCGGTCACCTCGGCCAGACGCCGGGCCGCCCGCCCCGTAGGCGCGGCAAGCATCACCTTCAGGCGAAGCGTTTTGAACACAACGCACAATGCCTTTATAAGGGTTGTCTTCCCCGTACCAGGGCCGCCGGTAATAATGGAAATTTTCTGGCCCATAATCCGGGTCACCACATCCAGCTGCTCCTGGGACAACTGAACGGCCATGGCGGAGAGCACTTGCGCCTGGATCAACGCTTCATCAACGTGGAAATCAGGACTGGGCATGGATAAAAGCGCTTTGATCCGCCGGGAAATGCCGGTTTCGGCCTTATGTACCTTTTCAAGCACCACCTCGTTATTTTTTTCCAGATTCCCGAGCGCATTTAAAAGCCGTTCCCCGGACACCCCGGCCCTTTGAACACAGGCCCGGATCAGATCCTCTTTTTCGTCAAACACATGACCGTCCTGCTCCAGGTCCAGAAGGCGGCAGACCAGACAGGCTTTAAGCCTTTCTTCAGCCTCCCTGTCTATACCAAGTGCCATTCCCAGTTCATCCACAGCGGTGAAACCAATGGCAGGAATGTCCCGGGCAATGCGAAAAGGGTCTTTTTTTAATACCTCCAGAGCGCGGTTTCCATATGTTTTAAGGATGGCTGAGGCCTTAGCCGAATCAATTTGGGTGCCCTGCAGCGTCTCCATGACCCGCCGCACGGCGTGGTGGGCATTCCAGGCCGTTTCAATCATTTTCTGTTTGGTCTTGCCGATCCCGTAAACATCAAGAAGCTGGTCCGGATCATTTTCAATGATCTCAAAGGTCTGTTCCCCAAAGGTATCCAC